>NZ_MUYZ01000060.1:0-28567 GCF_003013775.1 Micromonospora sp. MH33 | reverse complement strand
GCCGGGTACGGCTGCTGCACCGCCGGCAGCGACATGGTCGGCCCCGACAGCGCCGCCGGATCGGGCTGCGGACCGGCAGGCCTCGTGCCGGTTGCCGAGTTCCTCCGCCACGCCGGCGAGGTCGAAGCTGAGCGCGAGCATCAGCGGATCGCTGTCGGCGCGGCGGCGCTCGCCGGCCGCGTACGCCTCTTCGAGGACCCGCCGTGCGGCGGCCGGGTCGTCGGCCTCGCGGTGCAGTCGGGCCAGCAGGTGGCCGGTGGCGAGTACGTCGGGGTGGTCCTCACCGTAGGCCGGTCGGGCCGCCGCGATGGCATCGGCGAGCAGGCGGCGGGCGGTCGCCAGGTCACCGGCGGAACGCAGCGCGAGGGCCTGGTGTTGAGCGGCGGTCAGGGGGGAGGGGTGGGACACGTGAGCAATGCTGCCCGGAATCGCCGGTTCCTCGCTACCCGCCCCCCAGGATCCGGTCTCGACTGCCGGGTTTGGCCGCCCGCCTGCCGGACTGACCTGGGGAAACGCTGCAGCGTGACGGCGATGTGCATGATCCACCCCGGCCGTGTACAGTAATGCCCCGTGCAGCCCACCGGGGCGGCCGAACCGGTGAGAAGATCACCTCGGCCGACAGGGTAGGCTGGACGAGCAGGTCCGGGTGGCGGAATGGCAGACGCGCTAGCTTGAGGTGCTAGTGCCCGTATAGGGCGTGGGGGTTCAAGTCCCCCCTCGGACACGTACAGTTACCCCACAGTAATCAGCGTCGGGCCTAGCCTCGACGCTGATTTTGTTTTCACCGGGGTTGTAGGTGAGAGCGAGCCGTAGTTCGCGGTAGACGGTGCTCTTGTCCTCGCTGCGGGCGTTGCGCAGGGTGTTGCGGACGTCGTCGAAGCTGCCGACGAGGCGCCGGATCTCCTCCTCGGTGAGGCGGCGGGGAGCCTGTTCCTGTGCAGCTGCTTTGTCACGCTGGGCGAGGGCGGCGGCGCGTTGGGCGTTGACCTCGGCCATCCATGCGGCGACGGTGACCGGGTCGCCTCCGGCGTCGGCGACGGCGCGGTACTGAGAGAGCTTGGCGTCGCATGCCGCAATGATCTTGTTGGCGGCGGTGATTTCGGGGACGCCGGTGCTGGGCCCGGCGGCGGGCTGGGCGGCGTGGAGTCTGCGGATCGTGTCGGTGAGCCGGTGCGGGGCGAAAGCCCTGAGAAGCCAGTTGTCGAGTGCGGGGACGATGTCTCGTTCCGCGACGTAGACGTTGCGGGGGTGCTGGACGTGGTTGGCCAGGGCGTACTCGTTGGGGTAGCGGCACCGGTAATAGGCGAGTTCATGTGCCTGGTGGCTTTGCATCTTGCGCCCGCACAGTCCGCAGATCATGAGTCCGCGGAGGATGTAGGGGCGCCGCACTCGGCGCTCTCGGGTGCTGGTGCGGCCTCGGCCGTTGGCTGCCATGATCGTCTGGACCAGTTCGAAGTCGTTGACGGTGACAAGCGGTGGGTGGGCGATTGAATCTGACCATACCCACGAGGACTTGTCGTTCCAGCGCATCCGGGTTTCGTAGCCGAGGGCGACGTCGTTGACGTCGAGGAGTACCTCGTCCTTGCGCTGTTTGTTCCACACTTGTCGGCCGGTGTAGCGGGGGTTGGACAGGATGTTCTTGACGGCGCTCTTGGCCCAGCCTTCGCCGGTGCGATGAGGGTTGCGGGCGGGGTCGGCAGCTGACGGCGACGGGATGCCGTCACGGGTGAGCGCCTCAGCGATGGCGAAGTAACCGTGGTTGGCGAGGTACATGGCGAAGATCCGGCGTATGACGGGCCCGGTGGTCGGATCGGGTTCGAGCTTGTGCAGGCGGCGGCCGTCAGCGGCCTTGCCCGGGTTCGGGTGCGGTCCGGCGTCCGCGAGGCGGTACCCGTAGGGTGGGCGCCCGCCGAGGAACCGGCCTTCGATTTTTGCCTGCGAGGTCATGGCAGTGCGGACGCGGACCTTTACACGGGTGCGTTCGCCCTTGGACATGCCGCCGAACACGCTCATGATCAGGTCATGTGCTTCGGACTCGGGGTCGATCGCGCCGCCGACCTCAGGTACCCAGAGTCCGACGCCATAGTGGGAGAAGACGGGCATGGTCAGGCTGTACTGGTTGCCGTAGAAGGCGCGCTGCGGCTCGCCGATCACGACGGCGTCGAAGCCACGGTCCGGGTCGGCGAGGGCGTCGAGCAGCCTGGCAGCGTGGCGACGTCGCTTCCATGGCAAGGAGCGGGACAAGCCGATGTCGAAGAACTCGGCGACGATGATGCCGCCGACCGGCTCGATGAGGCCGGTAGCGCGTGTGAGCTGCCAGTTCCTAGACGCTACGGGGTCTTGCTGGTCCTCAGTGGATACCCGGCCGTAGAACGCGAACCGCTGATATTCATCGTCGGCGAGCAGGGTGGCAGCAGTTTCTTCGATTCGGGGTACGTCGATGGTCACGGAGCGAGCCTTCCGGGGTGTTGTGGGGCGGGCATCTGCCGGCCACCCGCGTATGGGGGTTGGCCGGCAAATGCGCCATCAACCAGATCCACGCATACCGGTATGAAGAGATCAAGCGTCGGCGGACCCGGCCGAACCCTGGCGACTGCTGGTTGACGAGCGTTGCAGCAACGTCAGCAGCACGTGGGCCACGGCATCGGTCAGCTCCGGTTCGGTCCGAACCTCGATGGTCGGCGTCGGGCTCGTCCCGGAAGTTGTAGCCGGCTTCTCCGGCGGGCGGTCACTCATGAGGAAGCCCTGAAGACCACCACGTCTTCGTGCTGAACGAGCCATTGCGGGTCGCCGATGGCGATGGCGTCCCGGATGTTCTTCTGCTGGAAGAACGAGGCGCGGGGAATGATCACGCCGTCGCGGACGCCGCAGATGAGGGCGATGCACTCCTCGACCAGTTCGAGGCCGGCGTTGATGCCGGCGGCGGCGACCATGCCGGGGATGTCGATGAGTTCGCCATGGCGGCGGTAGGGCCGGGCGGTGACGACGACATGCCCGCCGGGGCGCAGCAGAGCCCGGCAGCCGGCGAGGATCGCGGTGAACCCGTCGGCGAGTTGACCGTGGCTGCGGTAGGCAAGGTTGTCCGCGCTGCCGTACTTGTGGTTGATCTTGCGGACCTTGCCGCGTCTCGGGCCGGGGGTGCGGACGTGGCCGTGGGTGGACGATCCGTAGGGCGGTGAGGTGATCACGAGGGAGACCTGGCCGTGCAGGCTGGCCGGCAGCAGTGCCGGCAGCGCGGTGGAGTCCCCGTGGTAGATCTCGCCGCGGCCCGGTGCCCCGGTCTGGACGGTGTGGCGGATGTTGTCGGCGGCCTTGGCGACCCATTCGGCTTCGTACTCGACGCCGACGCCGTGGCGGCCGAGGTGCATGGCCTCGATGATGGTGGTGCCGATGCCGGCCATGGGGTCGAGGACCACGTCACCGGGGTTGGTGTAGGTGCGGATGGCGTACCGGGGGATGGTCGGCAGCATCTTGCCGGGGTGCGTCAAGGACTCCGGGGTGTATCGGCCGCGCCGCAGGTCACGCGACGCGGTTTGACCGGTGAGCCAGACCGAGCCGAGGTAGCCCTCGGCGAGCAGGGCGGCCAGCTCGGACGCGTTGGGGTAGGGCGGTTCGGAGTCGTGGGGGTCGCCGGTGTGGAACGGCAGACGAGGCTCAGGCACGGGCGTTCTCCTCACCGGTGGCGGTGGTGCCGAACGCGAGCAGGTCCCGGAACGTCGGCAGGTGACGGCCGTCGAGCAGCCGTCGGCGGTCGTTAGCCTCGTCGGGGCGTTCCGGGGTGGTGCGTGGCTCGTGTTCGGGCAGCGGGACGAGGACGGCGGGGATGTGCTGGTGGTAGAAGAAGCCGGCGGCGCGGGCGGCGGCGATGACGGTGGCGCGGTGGCTGAACTCGCCCGACTGGGGCTGCGCGGCGGTGAGTCCGACCAACAGGAAACCGCCGGGGCGTAGCAGAGGCCGCCAGGTGCTCATTGCTGCGGCGATGCCGTCTCGGGTGAGGCCCTGTGCGCCCTGTGGCAGGGCCGCCAGGATCAGATCGACACGTGGGCCGGAACGTCGTACCGCGTGACGTGTCCAGCGTTCGGGGGAGGGCGGCAGGAGCCGCACGTGCAGGCCGTGACGACCGGTGATCAGTCGGGCCGATACCCGGTCCAGATAGGCGGTCGCGGCGACAGCGGCGGGGTGCGCGTCGAGGTCGAGCACCACGTCACCGACATGGGTGTAGCGGCGGATGAGGTAGGCGAGGTAGCTCAGGGGGAGCCCGTGCCAATCCGGCATTCCCGTTCGAGGCGTGCGCGGGACGCGGGTGCGGGGAAGGAGCAGCCCGACCGGCGCCGGCTGAGGCCGGTCACCGGGGGCGGTGGAGCTGGGCTTTGGCATGGTCGTGTGGGCCACGTCCGCCGACAAGCGCTGACACTAGGGGATTACAAATCCGGGCCTCGGATTGGAAGACGCCTTGGCTGCCGATCTGGGTGCGCCGCTCGGCGTCGCCCGGTTAAACAAGATCGTCAACGGGTTGAACACGCAGTTCAGGGCGTCGAGACACCGGCTTTCAGCATCACCCACCCGTGCACGGCTGACGCGGTGCGTGGGCACGTCGAACAAGATCCGCGCTGGCTTGAACAAGATCTTCGTCTGCTTCAAGGTACGGCGGCTATGCCGTGAGGACGACTACCCATGCCCATCTGCCGGTGCTGCGCATGGCGGGCCATGCCGATTAACCATCGCGGCGCTGCCACTCAGACCGATCGACGCGGTCTCGCTCGGAGCGGGTGTCGGTGCGCAGATCAGCCGTGGAACGATGAGACGCGTGGAAGCGCGGAAGAACCCGGATTACCTCAAGGCCCTGGCGTCGGCGGTTGCCGAATTTCGCGACGCGCTCGATGACCTGCTCGAACTGTACGTACAGAACGGGGAGGGGGGCGGATTCGGAGGTGTTGCGCGCGGCATCGCCCCTGCGGTGTTCCTCCGCGATGGCTCCGACCCGAAGGAGGTTGCTCGCCGCCAGGCCCGAGTTTCTCGTGCCGCCGGGCGGGCTGCGGCAGCCGTACCCTTGACCCAGGTAGCGGTTGCTGTGCAGGGCGTCGGCGTTGTTGATCCGATCGCCAATTGGCAGACGATCACGCGGCCGAAGCCCCTTCTGGAGGCGGTTGACGTACTCGGGGCATGCGACCGAGCGCTCGGCCGGTTGGATGGTCTTATCCTGCAGGCCGAGGCAGAACGTCCGCCAACTGTTGGGGCGGAGGCGATGCATCCCATGGTGTGGGGCGCAGCCTCGCGATTGTGGCGTGACCGGCACTTCCGCGAGGCCGTGGCGGCTGCGGCTGAGGCCGTCGCCCTGTTGGTCAAGACGCGTACCGGGCGCAACGATGTCGCTGATACGGCGTTGTGGCAGGAGGCGTTCTCGGACAAGGAGCCGGTGCCGGGCAAGCCGCGGCTACGCTGGCCGGGTGATCCGACGAACCGAGATGTCAGCTCGATGAATGGAGGGCTCCGGTTCTACGCGCCTGGTGTGCAGATGACGATCCGCAACGCCGTGGCACACGGGGCGGGGCAGCTCGATGAGCAGGACGCTGTGGAGCGGCTCGCTGCTCTGAGCCTTCTTGCCCGCTGGGTCGACCAATGCGACTTGGTCGAGGCGCCGGCCGAACCTGATAGGGCAAACTAGCCATACCTCTGCCGTGGTGAGGGGCGAGCCGGATCGACTCGCGTTGGCTACAGGCTGACGTTGCCGAGCAACGGGGTCGCGCGGTCGTTGTCGATCGTCTCTATGGATGCGGTGTAGATGGTGCTAGGGCTGGGGCGCTGCCCGTCGGGCCCGGGGCCGAGCTGCCTTGCGGGCTCGTTCGCTCGGGTGGGCTGCTGGGCGAGGAAGGCGTACAGGTCACCGGGCATGTGGTCGATACTCCTGCGGGATTTGACTGCGGGTTGCTCTGCTGATTCGGGGCGCTGGAGATGAACGGCCAGATCAGCGCGTACAGCATCGCAGATGCGACCGCGAGCAGGACGCCGTCTCGGAGGACCGTGATTCGGGTACGGATGGTCTCTTCGCCCCAGCCGACCGCTTGGGCGTAGCCGATCGCGACCTGCTGTTGCACGGGTGTGGGCCCCGTAGCGATCGTGGGTGTGTCGACGCGTCCGAAAATGGCCTGTGATGTGAGCAGGGAGACTGCTCCGCCCAAGGCGAACAGGGCAAGGAACGCGCTCACGACCCAAACGACGCCGGTCCAGGGCGTGTGAGTAAAGGCGTGATTCGCGCCCGCCGCAAGAAGGCCGATCTCCGCCAACCCGACGGTCAGCATGGTCGCTGCTCGTGACTTGTTCTTCTCAAGATCAGCCAGTTGTCGGTCGAGTTGTCGGCGTCCTTCTTCAATAACGATCTTGTAGTCGTCCTCGGTGAGGCCGTCCAGGCTGTCGGCGAAGTCCTCGGGCCGACCGAAGGTGGGCACATCGATCCCAGGGCGGAACACGGCGAGTACGTAGTAGGCGTACACCCGGGCCTCGGCAAACCGTTCACTCGGGGCGATGACCAGCACTACCGGCCCGCTAACCAGGCGGCGAGGGCCTGCGCCACCGACGTGGCAATCGGCTCGGGAAGAAACATCCACTGGCCACCCGGATTCAGGTCGAGGAAGACCGGGCCATCCCTGTCGATCAGCCAGTCCTGGCTGCTGTAGCCGACGCCCAAACCTGCGGCCAGCCGCAAGGCGGCCTCCTCGACCTGCGGCCACCGGTCCGTGGCCCTAAAGGTGTGGTGGGCAGATTCGTGCTCGCGCCAATCGATGGGCAGGCCAGTGGCATCCAACGCTGCGGTCCACGCACGACTGCCGACTGTCACGATCCGCAGGTGGGTTTCGGCCGCAACGACCTCCTGCGCAAGGAACGGCGCGTCGAGTAGGTCGATGCCAGCCAATTCGGCAGCCGGAACCTTCTTGACGTAGAGCACCTGCGACGAGCCGTCCGGCTCCTGAAAGTGGCCAGGTCCGAGCGGTTTCAGAACGAACGAGTCACCCAGTTCTTCCACCAGGTCACCCGGTGAGCCGCTCATGGCTGTGGCCGGGATCCGGACCCCGGCGGTCAGAGCGGCGCGGTACTGCACCACCTTGTTTTCCGCGGCAAACAACGGGTCCACCGGGGTTACCCAGGTCAGGCTCGGCTCGCGCAGGATCGCGGCGAGTAGCGCCAGCCGTGACGACAACCTTGCAGCGGCGTGACTGCCAAGAGGCACTCCCAGATCCCAGCCCGCAGGAGCCAGGCGCCGGATCCAGCCGCGCGCAGCCATGTGATTCGCTCCGACGCTGACGGCGGCGCCGGAGATGTCGACCAGTCGAACATTGACTGGGTCGAGCCATTGCACGACGTCGCTTTGGCTGGCTGCGTCGAGGACGACCGTGCCTCGGGCGGGCAGCAGGTCCACGACGGCATCGACATGTGGGTCTCCGCGTTCCCCGACAATCAGGACAGGTCGAGTACTCAAGGCGCAACCGAACGCAGAAGCATGCCTGACCGCTCTTCATCGGTGCTCTCGACTGACTCGGTGAACCGCGTCATCGGGCGAGGGTGGGGGTTGGTCATCCCTGGCACCATCTCGACGCGGGAGGAGGTTGCTGCTTCGGTCGCCTTGGCTGCGATCGGAGCAGGAACACTCAGAAGGCGATAAAGATCCACCGGACGTAACTCCCTCACTCGGCGTACTTCGAGGCGAATCTGGCCGGTGTTCCACGGCGGTGTTGGCTCCTGGAACCCGATCGTCGTGCCCGCGCTGAACAGGGTACGCAATCTGCCGACCCGCAGACGGCCTCGGAACATTCGGGCGGTCTACGGCCCCGTGCGGAAGAGCCGGAGGTCGACGCTCAAGATGGCCGCGTCGGCGCGAGCGGTTTCGGCCCCGGAACCTTCAACGAGATCGCGATAGGGCGTGAGTGCACTCGCGAGAGGCTTGTGGCCCTCCTGCTTCCTGCCTATGGCTGCCTCATGGGCGGTGCGTGTATGAGAGTGCTGTATCGACGGCAACGGCCGGCACCCAGCTCCTTGAACAGCCTGACCACGGGTTGCACGCCCTAGCCCGGGTGCCCGCCGGCTGACGTCGAGACGCGTTGACGGGGGACCGGCGGCGGCCGAGTTGAACACCTGCCGAGACACCCTGAACAAGATCATGAGTGTTCTTGATCTGTTCAAAGGCCCTGGTGGCGTGGTGGCACAGCGCCGACCGGCACTCCCGCCGACCGGCGAACGGTCATCACGAGGGAGCACCACCATGGACCGCCGTACCCCCGCTACCGAGCCAGCCATCTCCCGGCGCGGCGAGACGCTGCTCAACGACATCGAGTACCGCTTCCGGCTGATAGGGCAGGGACCGAGCCCGCTGTCGGTGGACGGCCGCAGCCTCGGCCAGGGCCTGCCCCGCCGGGCCATCGCCCTGCCCGAGCTGTCGGCAATCCTCATGCACCCGTCCTGTGGCTACGCCGCCCGGGACGCGGCGTGGCGGCTGCTCGTGCAGCGTGCCCGCACCGATGACCGGGGCTGGCGTGCCGGTGCAGTCGGTGTCGCGCTGCCGGGCCTGCGGTTCAAGGCGTACCTGCTGGCCAAGTTGTTCACCGGCGATGTGCAGGCCGCCATCGTCGAGCACTTCCTGCGCGCTCTCGGCACGGTCGATGTGGCCAAGCCGGGCGTGGTCGGCAACCTGTTGTCGGCGGCGTTCTCCAAGGCCCGCGCTGAGCTGCGCGAGCAGGAACCGGGGTCGTCCAGGGCTCCGAACCACACCCCTGGGGCGGTGCTGCCGCCGGCCCCGTACGGCCACCCGGATCTCATCCTCGCCCGTGCGGTCACCGCGGAGGTCATCAACGCACAGGAGGCCGAGCTGATCGGCGCGACCTACCTGGAAGAGTTCAGCCTCACCGCCTACGCCCAACACACAGGCCAGACCCGCTGGAACCTCTACAAGCGCCGCACGGCAGCGGTCGCCCGGCTCAAGGCCGCGATCGAGTCCGGCGAGTTGTGCGACCCGTACGCCGAAGTGATCCACGAGGCCACCGCGACCCTGGCCCTCGACGCGCCCATCACGCGGAAGCGTCCGTAAGCACCTCGCCTGAGCTGCGGGTTTCCAATCCGGGGCTCGGATTTGTTATCCCCTAGTGCGGGACTCTTCCGCGCAGGTGACCTTGTTCCGACCGGACCGCTGACGGCGCTGACATCCCGCACGGTCCCCGGCCCACCCGCCATCTCTGGTGAGGAGGACGGCCGCGCCGGTCGGCACCACAGGTCACCCACGAGCGCACCGCCCGGTCCCGCCTTCGCCACCCACTCGCGCCCCACGCCCCGCGGCGGGCCGCGTCGGCGTGCACACCGGAGGTGCCAAGCCCATGAATCCCCACCCGATCCCACGCCCCGAGGCGGCGGTCCGCCGCCTCGGGGCGGGCAGGCGCGGACGGCCGTCCGTCCGCCACCTGCCTCGACACTGCCCTCGGACTGTCCGCGCCGCTCTGCTGCTCCTCACCCCCGCTGCGGTGACGGCAGCCCTCGTCGCCGTGCCGACCGTGGCATTGGCGGCCGAGCCGGCTGCGGTGGTGCTGGCCGCCGAGTCGATCCAGCAGGTCGCCAACAACATCCGCACCTGGCTCCTCGGCATCCTCGTCGCCGTCGCCACCCTGTTCCTCACCGTGGGCGGCCTGCGTTACCTGGCCGCCAACGGCGACCCCGGCGAGGTCGAGAAGGCCAAGCTCGCGCTGCGGTCCGCCGCGATCGGCTACGCCCTCGCGCTGCTCGCCCCGCTGTTCGTGACCATCGTCAGCGGGTGGGTGGCCTGATGACCGCCCTCACGCTCCGACCCCGCCGCCCGGTTCGACCGGTGTCGTTGCTGCTGCTCGCCGTGGTGATCCTCGCCGCCCTTGCCCTGACCTGGGCCGGGCCGGCGCACGCCGAGCCGAGCCCGGCACCCGGCCCGCCAGCTACCGCACCCGGCACGCCGCCGACGCCCGGCGTGCCTGACCCTGGCGTCCGCCCGGGGGTGGCGGAACCGTCTCCCTCTACGCCGGCACCCTCGCCCGGCCCGGCCCCGACTCCCAGCCAGCCTTCTGTTGACGATGATCCGGCCTGGTACGACATCGGAGGCCAAATCCGCGGGGCCGTGGTCGACCTGGTCGTGTGGGCCGCTGAACAGGCCCTCCCGCCGGTGATGGAAGCCCTCGGCGCATCGTGGCTGTCCACCCCCGACTTCACCGTCAACGAGCACGTCAAGGCGATCTGGACAACCAGTCTGATCGTCGCCAACGGCATCATCGTGCTGTTCATCGTCGCCGGAGGGTTCCTGGTCACCGCGAGGGAGACCCTGCAAACCCGATACGGACTCAAGCAGGTGCTACCCCGCATCGCCGTGGGTGTGGTCCTGGCCAATTGCAGCCTGATCATCGGCCAGAAGGCCATCGAACTGGCCAACGCGCTGACCGTGGCCATCGCCGGCAACACGATCGACGGACCGGCCGCCGCGACCGCCATCCGGCAGGTCGTGGACAACGCCCTGCGAGGCGGCGGGTTCCTGATGGCGTTGCTGACCATCGCCGTGATCGTGATGTGCCTCGTCCTGGAGTTCACGTTCGTCCTGCGTCTGGCGGCGCTGGTCATCCTGATCGGGGTGGCTCCGGCGGCGTTGATCTGTCACGCCAGCCCGCTCACCGAGGGCGTGGCCCACCTGTGGTGGCGGTGCACGCTGGCCTGCCTCGGCCTGCAACTCGGTCAGGCCATCGTCGTCATGGCCAGCGTCAAGGTGTTCCTCACCCCCGCCGGACCGACCGTGCTGGGCGTGCCCGCGACCGGGCAAGGGCTCCTCGGCGTCGTGGTCTGCCTGACGATGCTGTGGCTGCTGATCAAGCTGCCGGGCTGGATGCGACAGTTCGTTCTCGGCCCGCTCGGACAGCACAACGGGCGAGGACTGCTCGGGCAACTCGTCCACGCCTTCATCATGATCAAGACGTTGGGTGCGGCGGCCGGCGTCCTTGGCGGTGCGAACGCGGCTCGGACCCCCGGGCGGACGCCCCCTCGTCCGCCCGGCCCCCGTCCATCGCCGGGCGCCCCCCGTCCGCCCCGCCCGCCTCGTCCGTCCCGTCCGGGGCCGACTCCCGTCCCGTCGTCCCCGCCGGGACCGGCGGCCTTCAGCCATGCCCCGGTCACCCACACGCCGCTGCCCGCCCCGTCCGGGACGAACGCCGCCCCCACCTTCAGCCACCCGGCGGCACCGTCCACACCGACTCCAACGCCGTCCGGCGGCGTCCCGGCCGCGCAGTTCTCCCACCCGTCCCCGGCCCAGCCGAGTCCACCGGCCCCGCCCGCACCACCGGCCCGAGTCGCCTTCAGCGACGCCGCCACCACGACACCGAGAGCAACACCCAGCGCTGCGGTCCCGGCGGTGACGTTCTCCGCCGCGCCAAAACCGCAGGGAGCCCCGCGCCGACCACCTGCCCCGGTCACGCCGGTGTTCTCGGCAGCTCCGGCCGCACCGGGCGCCGGCGGGTCACAACGAGCCTCGACCCCCGGGACCCGGCCTACGGCGGCGCGGCGCGCTACCCCGAGCGGGCAAGCAGCTCCCAACCCGGGCACCCCGTCCGCTGCCCGGCGAGTACCGGCCACCAGCGCACCGCAGCCTCGTCCACCAGCCTCGTCCGTGCCGCCGTCCACGGACGGTCGGCGGTCGGCGGTCCCAGCCTCGCCGCCGTCCCCGGTGGGTCCGGCAGGCGTCGGTACCGGGCCGTCCCCGTCCCCGCCGCCGGCCCGGTCGTCCGGTCCGGTGCGGCGCTCGCCGTCGAAAGCGAGGGGTGATCAGCGATGAGCCGTCAAAGCGACGAGGCTCCGATGCGGGCGCGGGTTCCCGCAGACATCGAGCGGCCGGACCGGATCGCGTTCGGCATGTCGGGACGGCAGTTGGTGATCCTGGCCGTCACGGGCCTGCTGCTGTACGCGGCGTGGACGGCGGTGGCCACCCTCGTACATCCATTGGTATTCCTCGCGGGCGCGATGCCGCCCGCCGCTGGGGCGTTCCTGCTTGCGGTCGGCCGCCGGGACGGCGTCAGCCTTGACGCCTGGGTTCTCGCGGCGCTGCGGCATCGCCGCAGTCCGCGTCGGCTCGTGCCGGCCGACGGGCCGATCGTCCCGGCCCCGGCATGGGTGCAGAGCACAGCCGGGCCGGGTGACCGGCTACCGCTGCCCGCACCACTGCGGCTTCCCGCGCAGGGCATCACCGGCGACGGGCTGATCGACCTCGGGTCGGATGGCACCACGGGCCTGGTCGCCGCCTCGACAGTGGCCTTCGGGCTACGCACGCCCGCTGAGCAGAACGGCCTGGTGGCCGGGTTCGCACGGTGGCTACACAGCCTCGATGGCCCGGCGCAGATCGTGGTGCGGGCACAGCGGGTGGACCTGAGCTACCTCGCCGACCGGTTCCTCGCCGCCGCCCCGGGGCTGCCGCATCCGGCACTGGAGGAGGCCGCCCGAGCGCACGTGGCCTTCCTCGATGACCTGGCCGGGCAGCGCGAGCTGCTGCACCGGCAGGTCACCATAGCCGTGCGCAGCCGACGCGGCGCCCACCACGCCGCGCATCACGCTGCCGAGGCGGTGCGCGTCCTCGCCGGCTGCGAGGTTCCCGCCCGGGTCCTCGACGGAACCGAGGCCACGGTGCGGCTCGCGGCCAGCCTCGACCCCACCGCCGCGCCCCTCACGCCCTACGCCACACCTGACGGAGGTGACGACCTGTGAGCCTGTTGTCCGCACTGCTGTCGACGCGGCGACGTACCGCGCCCGAGTCGGCAACGATCCTGCCCGGTTCCCCGGACGCCGTTGAGGTCCACGACCGACACGTGCGGGTCGGGGACGGCTACAGCGCCACCCTCGCCGTCGTCGGCTACCCGGCCGAGGTTGGTCCGGGGTGGGCGGAGCCGCTCCTGTCCTACCCGGGTCTGGTCGACGCCGCCTTCCACATCGAGCCGGTCCCGCCGGCGGTGGCCTCCGAGCGGCTACGCAAGCAGCGCGGCAGGTTCGAGTCCTCCCGCCGTCACGACGCGGCCAAGGGCCGCCTCGACGATCCCGAACTCGACGCCGCCGCGGCCGACGCCGCCGAGCTGGCCACGCGGGTGGCCCGAGGCGAGGCCCGGCTGTTTCGCCTCGGCCTGTACCTGACCGTCCACGGCACCAGCCCCGACGACCTCGCGCAGCGGGTGGCCGAGGTGCGGTCCCTGGCCTCCTCGCTGCTGCTCAACACCGCGCCGGTGACGTGGCGGCAGTTGCAGGGGTGGATCAGCGGCCTACCCCTCGCGTTCGACGCGCTCGGGATGAAGCGGGTCTTCGACACCGACGCCCTCGCCGCGAGCTTCCCGTTCACCAGCCCCGACCTGCCGGACACCGCCGGGGATAGCGGCATGGGTGTGCTATTCGGGTTGAACCTGCACTCGGCCGGGGTCGTCGTCTGGGACCGGTGGGCGCAGTCCAACTACAACGCCGTCGTCCTCGCCCGCTCCGGGGAGGGCAAGTCGTACCTGACCAAGCTCGACCTGCTGCGCAACCTGTGCCTCGGGGTGGAAGCGTTCGTCATCGACCCCGAAGACGAATACCTGCGCCTGGCCGACGCGGTCGGCGGCACGGTCATCCGCCTCGGCGCGGCCGGTGTGAAGATCAACCCTCTCGATTTGCCGCCCGGTGACGACGACGCTCTCCACGACCGAGCACGGTTCCTGCACACGCTGGTGACCGTGATGGGCAGCGGTGACACCGCTGTCAGTCCACCGCTGCCCGGCGAGGAGGCCCGCTCCCTCGATGTTGCCGTGCTGGCCGCCTATCGGGCCAAGGGCATCACCACCGACCCGCGCACCTGGAGCCGACCGGCGCCGCTGCTGGCCGACGTGATGGCCGCCCTGGAGGACACCGACGACGCCGGCCGCCGAGTCGCCGCCCGCCTGCACCCCTACGTCGCCGGCAGCATGAAGGGCCTGTTCGACGGACCCACCACCACCGCCGCGCAGGGACACCTCGTGGTCTTCGCCATCAAGGACCTGCCCGAGCAACTTCACCCGGTCGGCACGCTGCTCACCCTGGACACGATCTGGCGCACCGTACGCGGAGCCACCGCCTGCGGCGCCCGCCCGGACGTGCTGCGGATGGTGTTGGTGGACGAGGCGTGGAAGCTGCTGTCCGGCGGGCGCGGCGGCGTATTCCTGGAGACCCTGGCCAAATCGGCCCGCAAGTACGGCGTCGGCCTGACCGTCGTGACCCAGGACGCCGCTGACGTCCTCGCCACCAAGACCGGCCGCGCCGTCGTCTCCAACGCGGCCACGCAGATCCTGCTGCGGCAGGCACCGCAGGCCATCGACGCCGTGGCCGAGGCATTCGGGCTCACCGACGGCGAGCGGGCGTTCCTGCTGTCCTGCCAGCGCGGAGACGCCCTCCTCGCGGCGGGATCTGCGCGGGTGGCCTTCCACAGCCACGCCTCGGCCACCGAGCACGAGCTGATCGTCACCGGCCCGGTCTCCGGCCTACCAGCCCGCCGTCGCTGACCCGGCCGGCGAGCCTCCTCCTACCGCCGATCGGAGTCCCCGATGGTTCCCATCCCTGTCCTGCCCCCGTCCCCGCCTCTGGAGCCTGCCGGGTGTGTGCCTGGTCAGGGTGGCGTGCCCGACTCGGTTGTAGGCGAGTTGCTGTGCGGGTCCTGGGGCGACGACGCCACCGACCCCGTGTGGCGTCTCGTCCGCGACCGGTGGCCGCTGCTCCTCGCCGCCGTAGCGGCGCTCATCGCCATCCGAGTCCTGTGGGCGGTGTGGCAGCGGCGCGTCTGGCGGCGGCACGCCGCCGCAGCGCGGTGGCTGCAGATCACCCCGCCCGTCACCGCCACTCCGACCGCGACGATCGGCCTGTGGCGGCTACTCGCCACGGCGCTACCCGCGCCGCGCCGGTGGGCGCTGCGCCCGGCCCGGCTCGTCTGGGAAGTCGAAGCCGACCCCGACGGGATGCGCTGCGGGCTGTGGCTGCCACCCGGGGTCAATCCGACCGCAATCGTGCGGCTGCTGCAACGCGGCTGGCCCGGCGTCCGCGCCGAACAGACCCGCCCACCGGCCGTCCCGACGACCGGGGCCGTGGCCGCCCTCGCGGTCCGGCCCACCCAGCCGGACTGGCTGCCCCTGGTCGAGGACCCCACACCGGCCCCACGCCGAGGCGTGAACGCGGGCGCCCCCGAGGACGACCGGCTCCGGGCCGTCTACGGCGGCCTCGCCTCGGCCGGGCGCACCGGCGGCGCGCTCCTGCAAGTCCACCTCGGCCGGGCACCAGCGCACCGACTGCACACGCTGCGCCGCGCGATGACCAACCCGCAACGCGCCCGCCGGCCCCGAAGAACCGGCCGCGCTGCCGGGCTGCTCGCCGATGGGCTACGAGCGCTGATCCTCGGCGTCCTGAACATCGCCACCTTCGGCCCATCGAGCCCGAAGCGGCGCACAAGCCCGACCGACCCGCACACCGCCGAGCTGGCCCGGCAAGCGCGGGCGAAATTCGCCGACGCCCCCCACCTGCTCGTCGCCGTGCACACCGTCACCACCGGCCCGACCATGGCCGCCGCCGTCGCGGCGGCGGCTGATGTCAGCTCGGGGTTCGGGCTGCTGTCGGCGCACTTCACCCGACACCGGCTACGTTCCGGCCCGGTCGCGGCGGCCGACCGGTGGGTGCCCGAGGCCCAGATGAGCCTCGTCTCCGTCGCCGAAGCCGCCGCCTTCGCCGGGCTGCCCGCCGAACCCGCCGCCTACGGCCTACCCGGTGCGGCATCACGGCGTCGGCCCGCCACCCGCGACGTCTTCCGGACCGCCGGTCGGGAGGCGCACCAGCGCCCGACAGTGCAGGCGCAGCCCGGTACGGCCGAGGCCGACGAACCACCGACCGCCTGGAGTGCACCTTGAACAAGATCCACACCAAGGCTGCTGTATCCGACTCCCGGCCAAAGGAGCGCAGGCTGAACCTGGTGCCGCTAGACCAGCGGCACGGCTTGGGCGGCAAGGTCATCGGCGTCGCCAACGCTGGGCCCGCGATGCGAGTCGGGATCTCCCTGACCGACTGCCGGTACCACGTCCACGCGCTCGGACCGACCGGTACGGGCAAGACGACCCTGCTGATGCGGATGATCCTGGACGACGTTCAGGCCGGGCGGGGCGTCGCCGCGTTCGACCCGGCCAAGGGCGACCTCATCCGAGACCTGCTGGCCCGGCTGCCGAAGGACTGTGGTGACCGGCTGGTGCTCATCGATCCGGACGAGCGGGCCGCGCCACCGGCGATCAACCTGCTCGACCCGAGTGTGCAGGGCGGCAGCGCGCACGACGTGGCCGCGAACCTCACCGCGGTGATGGCGAAGGTGTGGTCGCGCTGGTGGGGCCACCGCACCGCCGACATCTGCTACCACGGCCTGCTCACCCTCGCCCACCTCGACGGCGCCACCCTCGCCCAGCTACCGCGGCTGCTGTCGGACTCCGCGTGGAGGACCAGCCGGGTCAACGCCGTCACCAGCAGGTTGAACGCGTGGGAGGGCAACACCCTCGGCGAGTTCTGGGAAGGGTTCAACGAGCTGCCGGCCGCGCAGCGCTCCGGCCTCGTGGCCCCGCTGCTGTCCCGGCTGCGCCTCGTCCTGGCGCACCCGATGGCGAACAGCTTGTTCGGGGTGCCGGCAACTACGTTCTCCTTCGCCGACATCCTCGACGGCGGCATCATGCTCGCCCGGCTGCCCAAGGGCGTCATCGGCGAGGACGGCACCCGCCTGGTCGGCTCCCTGCTGCTGGCCGGGTTGTGGCAGGCCACCACCGCCCGCGCGCGAATTCCCGAAGACGACCGCCCCGACGCGATGATCGTGCTGGACGAGTGCCACAACTTCCTGCATCTGCCCATCGGGATCGATGACGCGCTCGCCGAGGCGCGCGGCTTGCACACGTCGTTCGTCCTGGCCCATCAGTATCTCGGCCAACTGTCCGGGGACATGGTCGAGGCGATCGACGCCAACGCCCGCAACAAGGTGTACTTCGCCCTCGCGCCCCGTGACGCCATCGACCAGGCCCGGCACCTGCGCCCATACCTCGATGACGGGGACCTGATCCGCCTTAGCGGCTACGAAGTCGTCCTGCGGCCCATCGCTAACGGGCGGGTCGTACCACCGGTCACCGCCGACACCGAGCCCCCACCACCGGCCATCAAGGGGCGCGCCGGGCAATTGCGTCGGGCGGCCCGCGAGCACACCGGCCTCGCCGCCGAGGAACGCCGCCGGTTGCTCGGCGAGACGGCGACCGCCGCCGCACCGGCCGAGCAGTCGACACCCGTCGAGGCAGTGGTGGACCTGGTGGGTCGCAACACCTTCGCCCCACACCCCGAGTGGTCTAACGAGACCTCAAACGAGCGATCCAACGAGGAACGCAACGACCACGAACAGCCGGGTGAACACACCCCCGTGAACACGTCATACGCGCACGCGGACGACGGTGAGGAGGACCCGTGGACCGGAACCGACTGATAAGAGATATCCCTCCTACCCGCACATCTGCCACCGGCAGCCCTCGCCTCACGGCGTCCGTCGTGGCCGCCGAACTCGGCCGGCTCACCCCCCGAGACCGTCACCTCCTGGACCTGCTCGACCAGCACCGGACCTTCACCACCGACCAACTCGTCGACCTGGCCTTCGGCTCGGTCGGCCGTGCCCGTAATCGGCTCAACACCCTGCACGATCGAGACATCCTCGACCGGTTCCGTCACTACCAACGGCCGGGCTCGCAATCCTGGCGGTGGACCGTCGGCCCGGTCGGCGCGGCCCTCATCGCGGCCGGACGAGGCGAGACGTTGCCCCGCCCCGCCGCTGTACGCGACGCCACCGCCCGCCTCGCCATGTCCCCGACACTGGCGCACCTGGTGACCGTGAACGGGTTCTTCGTCGCGCTCACCGCCCATGCCCGCACGCACCCCGGCGCGCGGCTGGCGCGGTGGTGGAACGAGGCGCGCTGCCGGGAGGCGTGCGGCAACCTGGTCCGCCCGGACGGACACGGCGTCTGGGCCGACAACGGCCCGGCGGTGCCGTTCTGGGTCGAGGCTGACCTCGGCACCGAAACCCTTACCCGGGTGGTGGGCAAGCTGACCGGCTACGCCGCACTACCGCCCCGCCGCGCGTACCCGGTGCTGTTCTGGCTACCGACCGCCGCCCGGGAGGCCAACCTGCACGCCCACCTCCGGCGGACCGGGATGCCGGACGGGGTAACCGTGGTCACCGCCGCCGCCGACCACGCCACCGCGCCAGGCGGCCCGGCGGGGCCGGTCTGGCGCATTGTCGGGCAACCCGACCGGGTGAGCCTGGCCGAGCTGCCCGCACCGGACGGGGACGGTGGCGCGCCGTGGGACGAGTAGCGGTCTGGGTCACGGCCGGGGCCGCCGGGTCGCTGCTGTTGCTCACAGCCGCTACCGCCGGAGTCGTCTCCTCGGCGTTCGGCGGAGGCGCGGGTACCTGCGTCGGCGCGGTGACCGCGCCGGGTGCCACCCCGGCGGGGTTGTCGGCTGAGCAGGCCCGTAATGCCGGGGCGATCGTGACCGTGGGGGAGCGGTTGCGGGTACCGGTGCGCGGGTGGGTGATCGCGATAGCCGCCGCACTCCAGGAATCCTCGTTGATCAATCATGGCGACCTTGGCCCAACCAACGATCATGACTCGTTGGGGCTGTTCCAGCAGCGACCGTCGCAAGGATGGGGCACCCCGGAACAGATCATGGACCCCGGATACGCCGCCGGGAAGTTCTACGAGCGTCTCCTCACCGTCCCCGGGTGGGAACGGCTGCCACTCACCGAGGCCGCACAGAAGGTGCAACGGTCGGCGTACCCGGACGCCTACGCCCAACACGAGGCCCGTGCTGCCGCCATCGTGGCCAGCTACACCGGCGGTGTCGTCTGCGACGATGGCGACGGGCTACCGCCCGACGTGGCCGAATCCCTGCCACCCGGGTTCGCGTTTCCAGCGGGCACCCCGCCGCCGGTCGTGACCGCGATCGGGTGGGCGCTCGCCCAGCTCGGCACCCCGTACACCTACGGCGGTGACTGCACCGACCCGCACTCGGGCATCCCCCGGCGACAGTGCGACTGCTCATCGCTCATGCAACAGGCGTACCGGGCCGCCGGGGTAACCATCGGACGCACCACGCGCGACCAGGTACACGACGGTGCCCCCGTCCCCGGAGTTGCGGAACTGCGCCCCGGAGATCTGATCTTGATTGCGGGCAGCGACGGCACCCGTTCCGACCCCCGGCACGTCGGCATGTTCATCGGGGCAGGTCTCATCGTGCAAGCCCCGAAAACCGGTGACGTCGTGCGGACTAGCAAACTGTCGAGATGGGTTGGTCAAGTAGCGGCAGTTCGACGCATCGTGCCGAGTTGACGAACCTTAAGAGAGGCACCTTCGAATAGTTATTTGACCGGTTATCAATAGCAGGCCACGTGGAGTGATTTTCGCCACAATCCATCGAGGTGCATTGCTCTATGGCTGCGCCGTTCGGCGCGCCATCCGTGCGAGGGGCGGCGGCCCCGTCCCAACGAGATCAGCCCCGCTCGGCAGAGGTCAGCGCGTCGCCAGACTGGCAGCCTGGCCCCCTGCCCACACGTACATACCCCGGGCGCGAGAACGTGCGGCAGCGGCGATCACAGCGCCCGCAATGGCTATTCGTAGCCGGTGAACGCATTGCGTCGGAGGTGCAATGTGGCACCCGAAAAGTCGCCCGGAAAGAGTCTTGAACGGCGGGGTTGACATTAGGGCCGTGCAGAGGGTCCATGGACGTGGGCACCGGAACAACGGCCCCGGCGGAACCGCAGAAAAGCGCGCGATGCGCAATGCGGAATTGGCTGCCATCCCTTTTCTGTGGAGGTTTTGTCATGACTGCAAACGCCAACCTGACTGCCGGTACCGACGAGGCCCGCGCTGCTGTCGCCGAGGCGCTGGGTCGTCACCCCGGCCTGACCGCCCGCAAGATCGCCGGACAGGAGAACCTGCCGCTGCCGGTCGTCACCGACGCGCTCAAGCACATGGAGACGGTCGGGACGGCCACCCGCACCCCCGGCCCGACCAACGGCAACCGCAAGAGCGCCGACCTGTGGGAGCCCGTCACGCCGACCGACGCTACGCCGGACGTGGCCGACGAGGCGACCTCGCCCGACGACGCGAGCCCGGCCGACAGCGTGACGCCCGACGTGGCCGACGAGGCGAACTTGGCCGACGAGGCGAGCTCGGCCGACGACGTGACGCCGGACGCGGCCGGCGAGGCGAGCTCGGCCGACGACGCGACGCCGGACGCGGCTGACGACGCGAGCCCGGCCGACAGCGTGACGCCGGACGACGGTGCAGCGGAGGTGCAGACGCTGCCCGAAGCCCCAGTGTCCGCCGTTCCGGTGTCGGATGCGCCGGTGTCGGGTGCGCCGGTCGGGCCGCGTCAGCCTGACCTGAAGGTATTGATCATGGCGGGTGTGTTGGGTGGGCACCCGGATGGGATCACCGCCGACGCGGCTATCAACGAGAGCGGCCTGTCGGTCGCGATGGGGGACACCGTCCTCGCCGCGATGGGGGTTGCCGGTGCCGCGCGTCGCCTGCCGGTCAGTGAGGACGGCGACGAGCTGTGGATCATCAGTGACGGTGACCTCGCGACGGTGGACCCGGCCAACGCGCCCACGCACACCACATGCCCGACGTGCGGGCACACCCGCAAGATTCGCCGCCCTTCCGTTCGCCGGGCCGCCGCTACCGGCCGCACTACGGGCGAGGCCAACGGCGACGGGTCGACCAAGTTGGGCAAGAACGAGTTGCGCAACCGGGTCGAGGCGTTCATGCGCGACCTCGGCCCCGGCCACGACGTGACCCCCGGCACCGTCGCCCGTGAGATCGGCGGGCGCAGCCCCGGCGCGGTCGTCAACGGCATGCGCAAGCTGGCCACGGCCGGGGTGCTGGTGCTGACCCGTGAGGCCCCGGAGACCTACGCCCTCGCCGACGACGCGCCCGCCCCGACCGCCGAGCTGCGCGCGTTTCTCACCCGGCCCCAGACCCCGGCCGCGCCCACCGGTGAGGACACCGCCACCGGCGACGAGGCCGGCACCGGCGAGGCCACCGCCGCCCCGATCGCGGCCTGACCGATCGCCCCGCCGGGGCCGGGCATCACGCCCGGCCCCGGCACCCGCATGCCCACCCACAACCCGAAGGGAAGACCGATGCCCAGCCCACACGATCACCCCGACTGTGGGCCGACAACCGGCCCGGGGTCGCTGCGCTGCCCGGAATGCGAGCAGCCGGCCCTCCTTGTGCCGTCGCGTGACTGGCCCTTGAACCGGTTTGCCGCGCGTCCGGCTGCGTCACACACCGACGGCGCGCCGCTGTGCCCGGTGCCCAGCCCGCACGGGTCGCAACCGACCGAGCCGGTGGGCGGTCGGTCATGACGTACCCGCCCGGCGACGTGCCAGAGTTGCCGCCCGCGCTGGCCGCGCGTCCCCACGACCCGCGACGCGGCCTGCCCATCCCGCCGGTCAACATCCACCCCGACCCGACCGGCGACGGGTTGCACGTGGACTTCACCACGATCAACACCACCACCTCGACCCGCCTCGCCGTCGAGCGCCGGTGCTCGCTATGCGGCGAACCGATGGGTTACTGGGTGGCGTTTCTCGGCGGACCGCGCGCGGCCGAGTTGATGCGATACGCCGACCCGCCGGGGCACCCCGAGTGCATGACCGCTGCGCTGTCGCTGTGCCCGCATCTGGCGCTCGGGCGGCACCGGCGCGCCCGCGCCGATCGTCCGGGGGTGGGCATCATCCCGCCCGGGTCGCACGGCGACAAACCCGACCGGTACCTGTTGGGCATCACCCGCCATTACCGGACCCGGTTCATCCCCGAACACGGGTTCACCGTGTACCTACCGGCCCCGTTCAAAACCGTCCACACATACCTGTATGGCCCGGACGGGCGGCTGCACCCGGCCGTCGACACCCGGTAGGCCACGCCCGGCGGCGGGCGTCAGATTCGCCGCAGAAACCTCGATCGACTCCACCCGATCGCCTTGATCGACCTGTGGAGGTAGGAAACATTGTTGTTGACGGCACGGTCCCGGGGGTTGCAGCCCCCGGGCCGGGCCGCCCGCCCGAACACCAACGATCCGGAAGGGGTGCCACCGTGGCACACGAACTCGAAACCCTCGCCAACGGCCAGACGGCCTTCGCCTCTGCGCGGCTGACCGCCTGGCACCAGCTCGGCACCGTCACCGACGCCTGCATGACCGCCGAGGAGGTCATGAGCAAGGCGTGGCTCGGCGGCTGGGAGGTTCGCAAAATCGCACTGCAGGGTATCGAGGTCACCGAGCGCGGCGTGACGAAGGTTGACTGCCCCGACAAGTACATGACCGTGCGCACCAACCCGGTCACGGGCGAGACCGAGTACCTCGGCGTGGTCGGCGAGGACTACAGCGTGGTCCAGAACGAGCAGGTTGCCGAGACCCTCAACCTTCTGGTCGACGCCTCCGGCGCGCACTTCGAGACCGCCGGCTCGATGCGCAAGGGCCGCTCGGTGTTCGTGACCATGAAGCTGCCCACCGCGATGCAGATCGCCGGGGTGGACGACATGGACCTCTACCTCGCGGCCACCACCTCCCACGACGGCACCGCCTCGCTGCGCCTGGACGCAACCCCGGTCCGGATCGTCTGCAAGAACACCCAGAACCTGGCCTTCGCCCGGTCGGTCAGCTCGTACACGTTCCGGCACACCTCGAACGTCACCAGCAAGATAGCCGAGGCCCGGCAGGCCCTCGGCCTGATGTGGAAGGCGTTCGCCGACTTCGAGACCGAAGCCGAGAAGATGATCAACGAGTCGCTGACCATGGGCGAGTTCGAGAAGATCGTCGCGCAGGTCTGGCCCCTCGCAGCCGACGCCTCCGACGTGGCGAAGAACAACGCCAAGCAGCGCACGGCCACGTTGCGGTACCTAATCCGGGACGCGGACACGCAGAAGGCGATCAAGGGCACCCGTTGGGCCGGTTACCAGGCCATCACCGAGTACGTGGATCACTTCGCCCCCGCGAAGAGCGACCTCGCTCGCGCCTCGCGGGCGCTGACCGGTGCCGGTGCGGACCTCAAGGCCCGCGCGTTCGAGCTGCTGGCGGTCTGAGGTGGCCCGGCATGGCGGCCGGGCCACCACGCCCGGCTCCGGTACCGGCGCGCCCACCGCCGGCACCCCCGACGTCAGCACTACCGCCGCGCCGCACCCGGCACCGGACGCGCGCACCGTGGAGGCGGTGCACGAGCCGGGGCACACCTCCACCGCGATGATCGCTCTGGCCAACCGGGTCTGCGCCAACTTCGCGGCGGCCGAGGTCGCCCGCGCGATGGCCGAGCGCGCGAGCAGCGAGGCTGAACACGCGCACCTGATTGCTCGTGCCGAGCATTGGGAAGCCTTGGTCAACGAGCAGTGGAACACCCTGTGCGCAGCGATCTGCGCGACGGTGCCGGACGGGACACAGGTGCAGCGGTTCCTGCCGGTCCGGCCGCTGACCAACGGCCACGTCGAGCTGCACGTGCACGACACCGACGCTCACCGGCACGTCGTGCTGTTCACCGGCGCGCAGGCCCTCGCGGTGGGCACGCACCTGACCGCCTACGGGGCACTCAGCCTCGACCGCAGCGGCCAGAAACTCGACCCCGGCCTACCCCACATCAAGGCCGCGCCACCCTTCGCCGACGGCACCACCGAGGCGTGGACCGCCCTGAACAATGCCGCCGGACACCCACCCCACACCACCTAACCGGCTGGACGTGCCGTGCGGCCACTGTCGCACTCCTGGCCGCGCGGCACGCCCCGGCGGCATCCCCTCGACATCATCGCGGAGCATCCATGAATCCCGATCATCTGTTCACCGTCGCCGCCGAATTCGCGGAGGCGACCGGCAAAGCCGAACGCCTCCGCGCTCGCGCGGTCAGCGCCACCGGCGACGAGCGCACCGTCCTCACGAACACCGCATCACGTTGGGAGGCGGTTGCCAAGCGCCGGCGTGAGTTCCTACGCGCCTCGCTGCACGAGGCCCTGCGCGGGCCCATCATCGCCGAGCCGGACACCGAGCAGCCCGTCGCACTCTGGCGGCGGCGCAGCGTCGAGGTTCGCGCCTGCACCGGTGACGGCTCCCGCGTCCGGGTGCGCTGCACCCCGACGCAAGCCGTCGCACTCGGCACCGCCCTCATCGGCCTCGCAGCCCTGACCGACCAACTCGGCGGCGGCGTCCTCGGCCAGACCCTCTCCACCTTCCCACCCAACTCCCGCTCCACCGCGGAACCCGAGGCCAACGACGAGAAAGGAAAACCGGCATGACGACCTCTATCGACCCTTCCGAGACCACCGATGGCATCGGCGACGGTCAGCGCACCCTCGACGGGAAGCAGCTCGCCGGCGTACTCGCCCTGCTCGACACGGTCGACCACGTCTGCGTCAAGGTGCTGACCCGGCTCAACCTGCGGATCTATTCCGCCGAACCGGGCGACCGCACTGCCTACGTCGTCCTCGACGTGCACGGCGTCTCGATCGGCGTCAAACGCCGCGCCGACGACCTCTACCTGCACGTCGATACCACCGAAACCGGCGACCAGCTCATCGCTGTCGAGATCAACGGTTACGGCGAGACCGACCACCCCACCAATCCCTCACACCCCGGCCTCTAAGGAGACACAGATGTACCGGTCCATGGAATACGGCGACACCGCCCGCGTCGTCACCCCCTCCGACGCCACCGAGTACCGCCTCGGCACCGTCACCGACGTCGCCTACTCCACCCCGCACACCACCTACGCGCGCCGCTACACCGTCCGCTTCCCCAACGGCGCTGAGCGCACCTACCCGGCCGATCACGTCGTCAGGTGCACCCGCGCCGACGACCACGCCGCCCTGGAGGCGGCCTTCACCGCCGCGTATGCGGCGCTGCGCGACGCCTGCCGCATCGCCCACGACTTCGACCCCGACCTCAGCGTTGGCACCGCGAGCCTGCTCCGGCGACTGGTCGACCTCACCCGGCTGCGCCTCCGGCTCACCCTTCACCCCGCCTCGCCACACGACGGCGGTGCGATCGGAGGTACACAGTGACCGAGCACCTGCCACAGTCCGACCGGCGCAGCGAGCCCATCGAGCTGGTAGTCCCCAGCCCGACCTCGGCGCCGACGCCGGTGCCGCTGTACTGCCGGCGCTGCCGACGAGGGGTCAACATCCGCTTCAACAACCTGGGCATCGTCGTGCAGTACCTGCACGCGGCCGAGCAGGGCGGTCAGCGCAGCGACCACGACCCCGAGCCGATCCCGATCACCGAGATCCCCGACCCGATCATCGAGTGTGATTTCTGCTCCGCGCCCGACGCCGCCTGGATCTACCGGTGCGCCAACCAGTTCAGCGAGCACCGCCGAGTCACCACACAAGTCATCGGCGTCAGCGACTACCAGTCTCGGCACCGTGCGGCGCGGGTACGCCGCACCGACACCGAGCACGCCTTCACCCAGGCGTGGGGCGAGCAGTGGTCGGCGTGTGGCGCCTGCGCCGACTTCATCGAGGTCCGCGACCTTTACGGGCTGATCCGCCGTGTAATCGACGCGCTGCCCGCCAAGTACACCCGAGGCAAACACCTCATGCGTACCCGGGGCGAACTGCACGACACCTACTCCGAGGTGTTCGACACCCTCACCCCCGGACGAGGCCGAATCGCCCCCGGCTACCCGCTCGGCATCTGGCCCGACGCGGAGGCGATCTCATGACTGGCAGCGCACCGCGACAACGACCGGCGTTCACCCACGCGCAGGCCCGACGCCGCCTCGGCGCGGTATGCGGAGCCGACGATGGGCCGCTGACCCGCATCACCGACGACCCACACCTCGTCACCTGCCCGGACTGCGAAGGACTGGTCGAGTTCGACGCGCTTCCCGACGACGCCACCGCAGGCGACCCCCAAGTCATCGAGGTGCTGCGCGAAGTGAAGCGCGGCAGCTGCCGCAAGATCGACGGGGTGATGGTGGACATGACCACCGCCGCCGCGATCCTGACCGTCTACGACGCGCTGAAGCCCGCCACACGGGCGAGACTGGCCGCGCTGCGCATCGACCGGATGGCGCAATTGGCGTGGCGGCTGCTGCGCCCACACGTGTAGACGCGGGCGGGTCGGTGGCCGGCGGGCACACCCGAGGGTGCGTGCAGTTCCCGACCGGCCACCTCGCCCACCCGGGCCGCCTGCGGACCAACGACCGCCTCTTCCCGGGCCGGGCGTGCCGCCGATCCTACGGCGGGAGGCATGCTCACCTCGACCGGCGGCGCCGCAGCAAGGACCTCCGGGGGAGGATGAGGACCGTGGCACGACGCGTGATCGGCGGGAGGGTCGCCCTCGACAGGGCGGGGGTCGCCGCGCACACCGGCGCGGCGTACTCCACGGTCAACCACTGGTACCGCCACCGCGCCCGCTTCGACTTCCCCGAGGGCTTCCGCCGCGACGGCCGCGACTGGTTCTGGCTCGACGACATCGACGAGTTCCACGCCGCACACCGGACCGCGAAACGCGCTGAGCTGACGAAGGTCGACCGCCGCGGCGACCCGGAGGATCTGATCGGCTCGGGTACAGCAGCGCGCGTTCTCGGCTACGGCTCATACCGCAACCTGCCTGACACCTTGCTCGACCATCCCGACCGCGTCGAGGAGTTGCCGGACGGCCGGGTCCGCCGCCTGTGGCGGCGGCGCACCGTGTGGGCGGTGGCCGACGCCCGTACCGGGCGGCAGTCCACCGGCCGTACCCCCGGGGCCACCGGTGCCCGCCAGCCGCATCCGTATGCCGACGATGCGCGCCTTCGCTGCGCGGTCGAGTTGCTGGCTGAGGCTGAGGCCGCCGGGCGTGACCGGCGCGGGCTCGGTGTGCTTCTTGCGCGGCAACTCGGCGTCACGCCGCGTACTGCGCAACGACTTCTTGTCGCCGCCTCCGACGCCAGCGCAGACCCGCCCGGATAGGGGTGCTGGCATGAGAGGCGCCGCCGGGCCCGCATGGCGCAGTCCCGGCGGCACTCTTCGGGATGCGTTCGGTCAGTCTTCGTCGTTGGAGACGGTACGGGGCGTCGGGGCCTCGGTCAGGTAGCGCAATGCACCGTTGATGTCAGTGCCTTGGCTGGCGGCGGTGCGCTCCAACACGTCGTACACGTCGGCATCGACCTCAACGGTGCGGGACGTGGCCGGGTGGTCGCTCATGATGGTGTCCCCTAACGCATTCGGTGTGATGCCCGGTCGGACATCCGGATCTATTCACGCCGACCTCGATCAACGGATCAAGCCTGCTACGTGCCGCGAGCTGCGGCAGGGCCGACGGCTCCGCAGGGGAAGCGCCCATGACGGGTGCGATGGTCCGTTCTCCCCAGTGCCGTCTCAGATCACTGCGCGGGAGTGTCGGGTGGCGACGGTAGGCTCCCGGGCCGTGAAGATCGTGAAACGCGAATCGATCCGTCCTCCGAAGTTCGGGGACAAGGCGTTGAACAAGAAGTTCGGCGCTGTCATCGCTGGCCTTTCGGACAACGACGCCCAGGCGGTCCTCTTCCGCTACGTCGAGGTGCAGGTCGCGTTGAAGCTTCGACACCGTTGGCTGGCGCATGCCCAGGACATCGCGGCTGCCGCTGGGCAGAACGACAAATGGTTCAAGACGATCGCGGAAGGCGCTGGCTGGGTCTCCATCGCCGATGAAGCTCTGGAGTACATCCGTTCGGACCAGACACAGCTCGACAAGGAAGGGCTGCTTGCTCGTGCTCACATCGCTCTGTGCGACAAAGTCATTGCGGAACTAGTGGAATCGCTCACTAGCCCATCGCTGGCTGAGGCGTACACGGCCGACGGCACACGAGATGATTCGCCGCTTCGACACCTCCAGACATCTGCCGCGGCCGCCGACGGGGCGGAAAAACGGTTGGGTGCGGCCAACGAAGCCTGGAACGCGGCTATGGATGAATTCTCGGAGCAAGCGAGGGTCCGGCACACCTACGCGGGCACGGACGGCTCCGTCACAATCGAATACCTGGACGCGCTGTCCGCCGACATGTTCGAGGAGATGACCGCATGGCTGTTGCAACGTGACGGATGCGAAGTCGTACGGAAGCGCGGCGGCCCCAATGATCAAGGGGCTGATGTCATTGCTCTGACCGTCGCCGGCCAGCGGGTGGTTCTCCAATGCAAGCATTCCAGGAGGCCGAAAAGCCGAGTGGATCCCAGGTGCGTCCGCGAACTTAACGGGACGGCCCGGCAGGAGCACGGCGCAGACATCGTCGGAATCATTACCAACCGTACCTTGTCAGATTCTGCCCAGAGCTTCGCCGCGAGACACCGCATCCACGTTATTGACCGCCGCGTTCTTCAACGATGGGCGACCTATGGTGTCTCCTGGCTCCCATCCGAAAACTCTGCGTCAGCCAGTACCTGAAGGCGCGGTGAGCCGACGTTGGCGCTAAGGCGTGTTTCATAAGCGGGTCAGAGCCACTCGCAGATGATGGTGATGGTCAGGACGGCCTGGAACCGGACGG
>NZ_MUYZ01000006.1:0-79694 GCF_003013775.1 Micromonospora sp. MH33 | reverse complement strand
GCAACGGCGCGGTGGCCATGCACTACCGCCGCGCGCGCTGAATCACAGGAGTCCATCGCCGCCAGCTCACCGGCAGCGCGGCGTCCTCCTTGCGCTCGCCGTGCAGCGCCGAACGACTCCTCGAAGGCGAGGACGTCTTCGCAGAGCCCGGTCGAGGGCTCCGTGGATGTCGCCAGCGGCGCAGCATCGGCCCGAACGGCTACTACGAGGTCGATGCCCTTCTCCGCGGCCACGACATCATCGGCAACCCCGGCCAATTGATCGACATCCTTGCGCTCACCCCGCCGACGCCTCCAGGACGGGACCCACAAGTAGCCGAGAAGAGTGCACTCGATCATGGCTGTCGTGGCCGGTTTCTGTCCGTTACTAAACTACCGAGCGATGAACTCCGCAGATTCCGTCGGTCCGACTCACGTGACCGACCAGATCATCGCCGCCCGTAAGGAGCTGGCCGACGATCTCGCCGACCTGACCGAGGCCCAGTGGGCCGCTCCGTCGCTCTGCGAATCCTGGACCGTCGAGGAGACGCTGGCGCACCTGACCTCGGCCGCGCGCATGACTCCGTTCCGCTGGATCCGCAGCATGGCCGCAGCCGGGTTCCGTCCGGACGTGCACAACCGCCGCCGCTTGAACGAGCAGCTCGGTGTGACGCCCGCTGAAACGCTTGCCAAGTTCCGGGCAGCCGTCTCGGCCACCACCGCGCCTTTGGGGCCCTCCGCCGCATGGCTGGGCGAGATCGTCGTGCATGGCCAGGACATCCGCCGCCCGCTCGGACTGCATGGTGGGCCGTCGGTGGAGGCGGCCACCACGGTCGCCAGGTTCTTCGTGTCCAAGAACTTCGCCGTCAACAGCCGCAACGTGGCCATGGGCCTGCGATGGGAGGCGACCGACGGGCCGTTCCACAGCGGTGACGGTCCGATCGTCCGCGGAACGACGGAAGCTTTGGTGATGGTTCTCGCGGGCCGGCGTGCCTACCTCGCGGACGTCACCGGCGACGGCGTCGAGACGGTGAGCGCCCGTATCTAGGCCACCGGCGCGGCTCCGGGCGGGCTCGGTGCCGGGCTCAAAGTCCGGAGGCCGCTCGCAGTCGGCGTAGCGGCCCTGGTCGGCTCACCCGTCGAGAGCGACGAACTCGCCACCGGAATCTGTCATCCCCACGCCCTGGCGCCGGCCGAAGTCAGCGCGCGCATCTGCCGCCGACCGGGCGTCACAGGCGGTGACCGCCCCCCGGCGTCCAGCTTCCGGACGTGCTGAATTGAATGCGGTCAGTGTGTCTGTATCTCCCAGACCGGCTGCTGGGGCTCGTCGTTGTGCACGATGATGTCGACGTGATCGGTCGGGCGGACCGTGGCGAAGTAGAGCTGTTGGGAGGGGATGTAACGCTCGCGCCAGCGCCGTTCGACTTCGGCCTGAGATGACACCCGGCGCTCTCGGATCACGGCGCGATCCACTGTCTTCTCGATCGCGGTTGACACGAAGATGCGCAGGTCCCACCGATCAATCAGTTCCGGGCGCATGAGGAAGACGCCGTCGAAGACCAGCACGGCGTCGGCGGGGGCAGTGGCGACCGGCGGGGACAGCGCAGTATCCGCTGTGCGGTCGTAGACCGCGTGTTGGAAGCGCCGATCTCCGCCCGGGCCGAGCGGATCGAGCAGAACCCGGTTCAGCGCGTCGTAGTCGTGGGTGTCGAAGTAGCAGCCGTCGGCCGAGTACTCGCCGCGCGGATAGCGCTGTGCCCGGGGGAAGAGGAAATCGTCGATCGTCGCGCGGATGACGTCGCGGCCCTGTGTGCGCAAGACGACGGCCAGCTCGTCGGCGAGCGTGGATTTGCCTGCGGCGGGCGGTCCGTCGATGGCAACCCGCGTCGGGTGTGCGACTGTGACGGACCCGACTGCCTCAAGCAGGCGGCCGAGCAACTCGTCGCGGGTGCCTTGGTCCATGTCCTGGCCCCGTCCTAGTCTCGCGAAGGCCGCTGTGTCGAGCCGACCTTATGCGCGTCAGCCTTTTCGCGCCCGCCACTCGCCGAGTAAGCGAGCTTGCCGCATGCGAAAGTGGCTGCGGCCGCGGCGCACATGGGCTGTCATGCCGGCGCTGGTCGGTCGGTGTGGCGTGACCGGTCATGCCGCAGTGCGCTCGCTGCCGGACAGCGCACACGAGTGACCGCGCGCAGCAACCGTCTGATCTCGTGGCCGTCGCCTGACGCGCCCGCTCAGTCGTCGGCTTCCTGTGCCGCGGCGGCGATCGGCTCGAGCCCCGCGATCAGCTCGTCGAACTCGTCGGCGGTGAGTACGTCGTACGCCGGCGCCGCCAGCTCGTCGGTGAGGGCCTCGATCCGCTCCTTGGTCTGGCGGCCGGCGTCGGTGAACCCGCCGGCGGCGTCCACGAGGCCGCGGCCGCGCAGCCTGTCGACGACAGCGGCGAGCTGTGCCTTGGGCAGGTGGTGGGTCCGGCCGAACTCCTCCGCCCGCATGCCGAGGGAGAGGGCGAGCAGGACGTGGGCCTCGGTGCCGCCGATGCCGTGGGCGAGCAGGGCGGCGTTGTGGCCGTCCCCGCGGTGCTCCCGCAGCAGCGTCGCCGCGTGCCAGAGCCTGGCCATCGGCTCGGCGGGCACGTCGAGCGCCCGGAGTCCTGCGTACAGCGCGCGGCCCTCGGTCGGCGCGCTGACCGCTGCCCGGGTGGCCAGGTCGGCGGCCCGCACCAGATCGGGGGAGTCGGCGAGCTGCCCGATCCTCTGCCGCAGCGCGGCGGCGCTGCCCCGCTCGCGCACGGCGATCGCCTCTTGCGGGGTGGTCTTCCCCCAGACCCACGGGATGTGGCGCGCCACCTCGCCGTCGGCGAAGTTGTAGAAGACCGCGTGCACCACCTCGGCCGGCGCCAGGCCCAGCGGCGCGGCCCGGCCCGCGAAGTACCCGTCCCAGTAGTTGCGCATACCCAAGGCCAGGAACGCCTCGTTCGGCGCCTCGGAGAAGGTGACGGTGGCGATCGGCTCGACGAGCTCGAACATGCGGTGGATCTTGGCCAGTGGGTGCTGCATCGGTCGACATCTCCTTCGGTCGTGACCGCGCCCTCGTGGGCGGCCTCTCACCGTAGCTACGAACAACGCAGCCCGGATACGACAACTCCGGCCGACATCAATCCAGCCAAGATCAGCCTCACTCCCATGCCGCAATCCGCTCGCGCGATAGTGGTGGTGCGAGCACACTCCGGCTGCGTCCTTCTTTCGCCGGAATGCGGGTCAGGCTCTGGGCGCGGTCAACGCTGCCGGGATCTCCGCCGACGCTGGTGACGCCGGCGACCGCTTGTGCCGGCGGGTCAGGCCGACCCCGACGAGCACGACCACCATCCCGGCGGCGATCCGGGGGCTGAAACGCTCGTCGAGCACGATGACCCCCAGTGCCACCGAGACCACGGGCAGTAGATAGCCGACCGTCGCGGCGTTGGTGGCGCCCTCGGCAGCGATGATCCGGTACGTGAGGTGGAAGGTGATCCCGGTGGCGACAACGCCGAGGACCACGACAGCGATCGCGGTCTTCGGGCTGATCTCGATCGATGTCAGGCCACCGGCCGGCAGGGTCAGCGAGGTCAGGCCGGTTGCGGCGATGAGCTGCGCTGCGGACAGCGAGATGCTGGGGATGCCCTTGCCGACCAGGTTGCGGCCCATGTACGCGAAGCCGACGGCATAGCTCGCCGCCGCAGCGACGATGGCGAGGGCGCCCCAGCCGACCGGTCCGGTCGTCTGCCACGGCGCGAAGATCAGCACGACCCCCGCGAACCCGAGCAGGAGTCCGCCCAGCCGGACCGGCCGGAGTCCGCGCTCGGAGCCGATGACGACGCCGATCAGCAGGGACCACAGCGGGGTCGTCGCGTTCAGCACGCCGGCCACCCCGGAGTCGACGGTCTGCTGACCGACGCTGAACATCGCGAACGGCAGGGCGTTGCAGAAGAAGGCCGCCACGACGAGATGACCCCAGATCGCCCTACCCCGAGGCAGCCGTCGACCCGAGCCGAGGCATGCGACCAGCAGGGCAGCGGTTCCGAGTAGGCACCGGCTGAGGGTGACCTGGACCGGAGTCAGGGCGTCCAGGGCCAGCTCGATCCAGAGGAAGGTCGATCCCCACAGCAGGGCGAGCGCGCCCACCCGCGCCCACGCCCATGTCCCGCCCGCTACACCGGTCACGTTGATCTCCTTGATCCCTCCCCATGAACGGTGCCGGACCCGACCCGGAAGGACAAGCAAAAGATTCTGCGCGTACGTTAAGATCTGCTACATGGTCGACGTGAGGCGGATGCAGGTGCTGCGGGCGGTGGTTTCCAGCGGATCGGTGACCGCGGCGGCGGCGCACCTGGGCTACACCCCCTCCGCAGTCAGCCAGCAGGTCGCGACGCTGGAAAAGGAAGCCGGGATCGCGCTGCTCGAACGCGTTGGCCGGGGCGTGCAGCCCACCGCGGCGGGACGACTGCTCGCCGGGTACGCAGCCATCATCGGCCAGCATGTCGCCGAGGCCGAGACCGCACTGGCCGACCTGCGCGCGGGACGCACCGGCCGGCTGGCCATCCGCTATTTCGCCTCGGTCGGCCCGACCCTGCTGGCACCCGCCCTCGCCCGACTCCGGCGCGAGCACCCCGGCGTGACGATCGCCCCGAAGCTGACGGATCCGAATGATCCACTGCCGGACCTGGAACAAGGAAACGCCGACCTGGCCATCGTGGTCCGCCGAACGAGCGACGAGAGCCGCCGGGGCATCCGCCTGATGCACCTGCTCGACGACGCGTACCAGGCCGTGCTGCCCACCGGACACCCGCTCGCCGGGCGACGGATGATCGATCTGACGGACCTCGCCGGCGAACCCTGGGTCGGCAGCGAACCGCCCGGGCCCTGCCTGGAACCCATCATCGACGCCTGCGCCGCGGCCGGCTTCAACCCGGACTTCGTGGCGAAATCGGAGGACTACGCCACGGCCCAGGGCTTCGTCGCAGCCGGCCTCGGCATCAGCCTGATCCCCCGACTCGGACTCAGCACCCGCCACCCAGGCGTCACCATCCGCCCCGTCCGCCGTCCCGAGCCGGTGAGGACCATCTACGCCGCGGTCCGGGAGATCTCACTCGATCAGCCAGCACTGCGCGCGCTGATCGACGCCTTGATGGACGCCGCGAAGGTGTAGACGCCGGCGTTCCCCTCGGTGGGCCTGCCGGTCCTGCAGCGAAGCCGGTCAGTTCCCTGCGGGCACCTGGTCCGTGACGTCGGCGTAGCCGACCTTCGCAGGTGCCGCGGTCGTCGCGTAGATCACGCGGATCACGCCCGTCGGAAAGGCCTCCGTCGCCGTCACCCGGAAGTGGTACGGCGTGTCGCCGTCGTCGAACAGCTTGCGGCCCTTGCGCGCCGCCACCGGATGCACCAGCAGGCGTAGCTCGTCGACCAGCCCGGCGGCGAGCAGTTGCTGCACAACGGAGATCGACCCCGGGATGAGGATGCCTCTGCTGCCGGCATCGGCCTTGAGCGCGGTGACCGCGTCGAGCAGGTCGCCCTTGACCAGCTCCGAGTTCCGCCAGGAGAACTCCAGCGGCTGGCGCGAGACGACCACCTTGCGCATGTCCCCGAGTTGCTTGGCGAACGCAGCGTCGTCCCCGCCCGCGGCCTCCCGGTCGGGCCAGGCCCCGGCAAAGCTGTCATAGGTCTCACGGCCGATGAGGAGGACGTCAGCGGTGTCGTAGTCCTCGCCGACGGCGCGACCCATGTTCTCGTCGAAGTACGGGAGGTGCCAATCCGGGTCGATCTCGGCCACACCATCGGCCGAGATGAACAGCGTGGAGATGACCTTTGCCATCGCAGGGTCCCTTCGAGTCGGGTGGTGTCGACAGGTGGACCGTCGCAGCATCTCAAAGTCATCGGTCGGCCAGAGACCAACCCGCCGACCGGTTCTGGCAGCGCCCCATCGAGCGTAGCGTCGGCGGCAGCCGCTGCGGATTCGCGACGTGGACCGGCTGGCCGACTATGTCGCCGCGACCCACGCTGGGCACGTCGACCAGGCGCCGTACGAGCCGATCCCGACCGTCTCCTCGAACGGGCAGATGGTGTTGCTGTCACCGGCGTCAGCGCTCCGCCTGTCATGCAAGCGCCGGGCCTCGGACCGGGCTGTCGTTCACTGTCCGAGAGGGCGGTAGCGGAGGTGTACGACGCCGTTTCGGAATCGGCGCTCATCGAGGAGCTCAAGGTCGGCGCGCATGCCGGTCGGCAGCCCTGGCTTGCCCCCGCCGACGACAATGGGCAGGACGAACAGCTGGCACTCGTCGACCAGCCCGGCCTTGAAAGCCTGCGTCGCGAGCTTGGCACCTCCTACGGTGAGATCGCTGCTGGCCGTGGCCTTCAGTTCGTGTACCGCGGCGGGGTCGAAACGGCGTTCGAGTCGGGTGTCGGCAGTTGACACCGCGGCGAGGGTCGTGGAGTAGACGACTTTGTTCGCCGCCTGCCAGGCGCTCGCGAATTCGGCCATGAGGTCGGACTGCGCGGCCAGAGCGGCGTTGGTCTCCCAGGCGGCCATCGATTCGTACAGGCGCCGCCCGTAGAGAAACGTGCCCACGGACCGCAGGAGGTCGGTGGTGAACGCGAATACCTTGTCGTCGGGTGGGAACCAGTCGAAGGCGCCGCGTTCGTCCTCGATGTAGCCGTCAAGTGACACGTTCGTCACGTAGATCAGCTTGGCCATGCCTCTACCTCTCGATGATTAGCTGCAACAGCCTGGACATTCATCAGCGTGGCGTCCAGCTTGGTGAACGCCTGGCGCCAACCCTCCTCGCTGGGGTGCGCCAGGCGTTCGGGGAGCCACTGGCGGATCTCGAGTCGCGTCCGTCCGTCGGCCTCGTCGTGGAACTCGATCCGGAGTCTCGTCTCGAACGGCTCGATGCCCTCCTGGAGCCGGCCACTGACGTGCATGACGCCTTCGAGCAGTTCGCCGTCGGCGACGTCTGTGAGGTCGACGTGGATGTGCACCCGAAGGCCGGGTTCGGCTGCATTGACCTCCGTCCACCGTTGATAGCCACCGGGGCGTACGTCGAACTCGATCTTGTCGCGCGGTAGTGAGTTGCCGGTTGGGCCCCACCACGCCGCTAGGTGGTCGGGATCGGTGAAGGCTCGGTAGACGAGCTCCCGCGGCGCGTCGAACACGCGGGAAATGACGAGCTGTGGAGTTTCGGTGTTCATTCGAGCTCCCTGGGGTCGTCGGCCATCCGGTCCGTTGCCGGTCCGGCGGCCTGCACCGCGGCGAGGTGGGCATCGAGGCGGGTGAGGGACGAGTCCCAGAACCGCCGGTAGCGCTCGATCCAGTCGGCCGCCTCGCGCAGCGGGGCGGCTTCGAGGTGGCTCGCGCGCCACTTGCCCGACCGCGACCGCGAGATGAGCGCGGCGCGCTCGAGCACCTTCAGATGCCGTGACACCGCCGGCATCGAGATGGAGAGAGGAGCGGTGAGCTCTGTGACCGTGGCGTCGCGTGCGGCCAGCTCGGCGATGATCGCCCGTCGAGTCGGGTCGGCGAGCGCCGAGAACACCGCGCTGAGCTGATCGGTGCCAGCCATCGGAAGCTCCCTTCACTTAACCACCATGTTAAGCGTATTGAACGCGAGTCATGTTGTCAACGGATGAGTCGCCGGGCGGCTCGGTCCTGCCACCAGCGCTGACGTGCTGCCGAACAACCTGCGGCGAGGCGGTGACCGCTCCTGCCGCGATCCGGTGCGCGGCTCCTCGCGCGTCCAATGGCGATCTGTGATCGAAAGGGGACCGGCGAGACTGCGACCCACGCCTGCCGGCGGCCCACGCCGGACGCGGCGCGTCCGCTCGGTGCCCACGTGCGGATGCGCGGAACTGTGTGGGTGGCTCTGCGGTGCGTGGTGTCGACCTCGGTTCAGCTTGAGCCGGTGTGTTGCGCGCCCACTCTCTTCGCCGACGCAGGCGGAGGTCGCCTTGAAGGTCAGCACCGGTTGGGGCCCGGTGGACTCAGTCGTCGTCGACCGTCACCATCGCCGTGGACGGGCACCCGGATCCCGCCGGCCAGGGGGTGCCGCGGGCCGTGGGGTCGGGGGAGCGGGGTGGGAGATTGGCGCCGGCGGATGTGCCGTCCGGGTGTCGACGATTCGTCAGCCCCGTGCGGCGGCGATGCCGTGTGGGGCGATGAAAACCTTGTCCGCCGTGCCGGTCCGCTGCGCTTCAAGGGCCTCCGGTAGCTGGTCCAGGCCGTAGAAGGCCGGACGCAGCCGGTCCAGGCCCAGGGTTGGCAGCATCTGCACGGCGCGGTGGTGCGTGTATGGGTTGATCACCGCACCTACCAGCGTCAGTTCGCGCGCGAAGATGTCGTTGGGGCGTACCCGGGCCTCGTCGTCGGGTCGGGCCACTCCGAAGACGAGGATCCGGCCGCCGCGCGACGAGACGGTGATCGCCGATTCCAGGATCCGGCCGGAGCCGACCGCGTCGATCACGTGCGGGAAGCCGAGCCCGTCGGTCAGCGCGGTGGCCTCGTCCAGCGGCGCCGGGTCGAGGGCGGCGTCCGCGCCCATCCGCAGGGCGGCGTCCCGCCGGTCGGCGCGCGGATCCAGCACCACGACCGGTGCGAGCCCGCGGGCCTTGGCGAGGGCGACCATCATCGCCCCGGCCGGTCCGGCGCCGAAGATGAGGATCGGCAGCCCCGAGCGCGGGTTCAGCTGGTCCATCCCGTGCAGGCAGCAGGCGAGCGGCTCGGTCAGCGCCCCGATCCACGGTGGCGTCGCGTCCGGCAGCCGGTACGCGATCCGCGCCGGCACCACCATCCGCTCGGTCATACCGCCGTCGAGCTTCACGCCGTACCCCCGCTTGCTGTCGCAGAGGTGTTCCTGGCCGAGGCGGCAGTACGTACACCGGGTGCAGTAGTCGTGTGGTTCGACGGTGACCAGGTCGCCGACCGTGAGCCCGTCGACCGCGGCACCGACCTCGGTGATCCGGCCGCACACCTCATGGCCGAGTACGACCTGCGGCGCGGCGGCGAAGCTGCCAGCGACGATGTGACTGTCGGTGCCGCAGACGCCGACCGCGAGGGGCGCGATCGCCACCTCCGCCGGGGCGAGCGGCGTCGGCTCCGAGGTGAGCAGCCGTACGTCGCCGGTGCCGAAGAAGCGGGCCTCAGTCAGCAGCACGTAGCAACTCCTTCAATCGGCGAATGTGCCCGCGAGCGGCTTCCTCGGCGGCTTCCGCGTCACCGGAGCCGATGGCCTCGAAGATGGCCTGGTGGTCGTGAACGGCCTGAACCATGCCACCGGTCAGGCTGGTGGAGCGCATCGCCACCAGCACCCGGCTCTGGACGCTGTCGAGCATCCGGGCCAGCACCGGGCTCTTTGCCGCCTGCCGGATCTCCCGGTGGAACGCAGCGTCCAGCTCGATATGGCGGGCGAAGTCGCCCTGTTCCGCGACGGTGCGGTGCTCCCTGAGCAGCGCGAGCAGGCTACGTCGCAGCGCAGCGTCGTACTTCTCCGTCGCCAGCCGGGCCACAGCTCCTTCCAGGACCTCGCGGGCCTCGTACAGGCTGACCAGTTCGGCGCGGGAGATGCGCGCGACCTCCGCGCCGCGGTTCATCGTCTCGGCGACCAGGTTTTCCTGGACCAGGCGGATCACCGCGTCCCGGACCGGGCTGCGGCTGACGTGGAACTCCTCGGCGAGGGCCGGGACGCTCAGCCGCGCGCCCGGCCGCAGTTCGCCCGAGATGATCCGGTCGCGGAGGGTCTTGTAGAGCACCTCGCCGACGCGCTGCGGGTCGGCCTGAAGAGAGCTGGTCACTGAAGGAACGTCCCTGCGAAGTGGCGGTAGTTGGCGGCGACCGCCGCGATCGCCTCGGGCCGCGTCAGGTCGCCTGCCAGAAGTCCGCGCAGCGAGTCCCACCAGATGCTACGGCCGATTGCGAAGCCCGTGAACCCGTTGGCGGCGGCGTCGGTGAGCCAGCCGTCGAGTGTGGCCACCGGGGCGTTCGCACCAAGCAGGATGCATTCGCCGCCGGCCTGGGCGGCGAGGTCGGCGACGGTCCGGTAGTGCTCCGGTGCGCCGAGGTGCTCCAGTTTCCAGACGTCGACGGGCACCTCCTCGACGATCTCCGTCATCGCCCGGTGGATGAGCCTGGGCCGCACCTCGGTGTCGAACACCTCGCTCGGGACGTTCCGCTGTTCCGGCGTCGGTGGCACGAGCAGCTCGAAGAGGAACCGGCCGCCGGAGCCCCGGACCGCCTGCGAGACCTTGGCAAGCCGGGACCGCTGCTCGCGGTTGTCCGACGCCGACCCCTCGACGTTGTAGCGGACCAGCACCTTGGGGAACTCGGGGCGGAAGTGGGCGAGGAACCCCGGCAGGTCGGCCGGTTCGGTCTCGTACACGTCGCAGCCACCACGCTCGACCGGCATGCTCAGCGTCACGTGATTGGCCCGGGCCCGCTCGGCTACGCCCGCCCCGAGCTGCTCGTCGACCAGGATCCCGGCGTGCGCCGCCAGGCGTGGCTCGGCTTCGAGGGCGGCGAGCAGTCCTTCGAGGACCATGTGCTTGCCGTCGGTGATCGCCGCGCGCTCCGCGGGCAGCGCGGTGGCGCCGTGGCCGTACAGGGCCTGGGTGAGCCAGGGCCGCTGGTCGACGGCGAGGATCAACAGGCTCATCGGGTTACCTCCGAAACGAGATGGGCGTCCGCCGACACGATGCAGGGCTTGACGTAGTCGCCGGCCACGAAGCGGGCGAACGCCTCGGGCAGCTCGGGCAGGGTGAGGGGCTTGACGATGAGGTCGCGCAGCGACGCGCCCATGACGCGCAGCAGGTCCCAGTTGGCCTCGACCTCCTCGGTGGGAAAGTAGAAGGATCGGACGGTGTAGCAGTCGGTTCGCCGCCAGCGCGGCGTCGCGGGCATGGTGTACGGCTCGTTCGACTCGCCGAGCGCGACCACCGTGCCGCCGGGCTGGACCACCCGCTGTGCCGTCTCCCGGGCCGCGTTCGCGCCGCTGACCTCGACGACCATGTCGTACTGGTTCTCGGCGGCCAGGTCACCGGCGGGCGTGGCGCCGAGTGTCGTCGCGGCCGCGAGGCGGGTGGGATTGGGGTCGAAGGCGTCCACGGCGATCCCCATGGCCTGGGCGACCGCGACGACACCGAGGCCGAGTGGCCCGGCGCCGACGACCAGCGCGCGGTCCGCCGAGTCCTGGGTACGCAGCGCCAGCCGCAGGGCGTGCGCGGCTGTGCCGACCGTGTCGAGCCCGAGGACCGCGACCGACAGCGGGATGTCGTCCGGCACGGGCAGGACGCACCGCGCCGGGACGTCGACGTGCTCGGCGAAGCCACCGTCCCGCTGCCAGCCGATCAGCTCTGACAGGTTCAGGCACTGGTTGGTACGGCCGGCGAGGCAGCGCACGCACGTACCGCAGAAGACCGGGATGTAGACGATGCCGCGGGTGCCCTCGGGCAGCGCTCCGCCGACGACCGTGCCGCCGATCTCGTGGCCAGGAACGACGGCCGAGCCGCTCTGCAGCAGCCGCTTGTCCGACCCGCAGAGCGCGCAGACGTCGACCCGCAGCCGCACGTCGCCCTCGGCGACGTCGCCCAGCGTGACCTTCTCGAACGTGATCTCGCCGTTGCCCTGGAAGCGGGCCCGCATGGACGTCACTTGACGGCTCCTCCGGTGATGCCGCGGACCAGCCAGCGCTGCGCGAAGAGCGTCAGCAGCAGGGCGGGTGCGGAGATGAGCGTGCTCGCGGCCATCAGGCCGCCGAAGTCGTTGGAGCCCTGGCCGATGAAGTTGAACGCGATGACGGTCAGCGGCAGCGTCCGCTCGTTCGCCAGGGCCAGTGCGAACAGGAAGTAGTTCCAGCTGAAGATGAAGCTCAGCGTCAGCGCGACCGACAGCCCGGGCAGGGCGAGCGGCAGGGCGATCCGGTGGAACCGCTGCCAGGCGTTCGCGCCGTCGATCAGCGTCGATTCCTCGATGCTGATCGGGATCTCCTCGAAGAACGGCACCAGCAGCCAGATACACAACGGCAGCGTGATGATCAGGTGCGCGACGATCAGCAGCGTGTAGTTGAGTGCCACGCTGTCCGGGCCACCGATGCGGATCGAGAGCACGAAGAGGGGCAGGACGAACAACACGCCGGGCGCCATGCGGGCCAGCAGCGTGACGAAGCCCAGCGCGGCCAACCTGCGGCGCACGATCACGTACGCGGCCGGCGCGCCGAGTACCAGCCCGAGGATCGTCGACCCGCCGGCCACGATGAAGCTGTTGGCGATGTAGCGGCCGAACTCGAAGCGCTCGAAGAGGTTGGTGAAGTTGTCCAGCGTCAGCGGCGAGGCGATGTTGAACAGCGAGCCGGTGATGTCGACGTTGTTGCGCAGGGACGACCAGAGCATGAAGAGCACCGGGCCGAAGAAGATGACCGTGAAGACGAGGTAGGCGGCGTACACGCCGCTGAGCCGCTTGGTCATCGCGAGGCCCGCTGCCGGAACCAGGTGAACCCGCCCGCGATCAGGATCACGAGGACGAGCAGGGCGATCTGCAGGGTGGCCGCGTAGCTGGGCTCGTTGTCGACGAAGCCGGCGTTGTAGCCGTACACGTTGAGGGTGTTCGTGGAGTTCACCGGACCCCCCTGGGTCATGATGTAGATCGTGTCGAAGAAGCGCACGAGGTCGACCGTGCGCAGCAGCATCGCCACGGTGAGCACCGGGCGCAGAAGCGGGAGTCCGACGTTCCAGGCCGTACGCCAACCGCTCGCCCCGTCCAGCGCGGCGGCCTCGAACGGCTCCTCGGGTAGCGACCGGATCCCGGCCGAGATGATCAGCGCCATGAACGGCGTCCACTGCCAGATGTCGACCAGGGCGATGGACCAGGGCGCGATGTCCGGGTCGCCGAGCCACACCACCGGGTCGATACCGACCTTGGCGAGGATCTGGTTGGCCGTGCCGAGCGACGGGTCCATGATCAGCAGCCAGACCAGGCCGACCGCGACCGATGCGGTGATCGCCGGGATCAGCATCATGCCCTGGAAGATCCGCCGGCCCGGCACGTCGAGGCTCATCACGTACCCCAGCGCCAGCCCGAGGACGGTCTCCACCAGCAGGCAGACCACGAAGAGGAACAGCGTGACCTTCAGCGAGTTCCAGAACTGCGGGTTGCCGAACATCTCGGCGTAGTTGGCGAACCCGAGGAACCCCGAGTTCGTCCCGTCGGACTGCCGGTCACTGACGGAGAGCCAGATCGTATAAGCGATCGGCACCAGCACGAGCACGGCCGTGACCAGCACGGCCGGCAGCGCGAACGGCCAGACACCCCGAGCCGTCGGGTCGACCCGGCGGCGACGCGGAGCCGGGGCCCCCGCCCCCGGCTCCGCACTGGCGGAACCGGAGGCGGCGGGCGGCTTCGTCATCAGGTCGCTCATCGGACTCAGCCGGCGTTCTTCGCCAGCAGCGGGGTCAGGCCGTCCTGGATCTCCTTGGCCGCGGCCGTGGCGTCCGACTGGCCGAGGATCACCTTGCCGACGGCGTCCCCGACGACCTTGCGCATCTCCGGGGCGGAGACGCCGACCGGGCCGACCTCGGTGGAGCCGTTCGTCTGCACGTTGGCGAGCGCCTTGCTCCACTGCTTCAGCGTGTCGGTGTTCAGCGTGGCCGTGTACGACGGGTCCTGGGCGACGGAGGTCCGCGGCGGAGCGATGCCGCCCGCGGTCAGCTTGAGCTGGGTGGCCTTGCCGGTCGCCCACTCGATGAACTTCCAGGCCGCGTCCTTGTGCTTCGAGTACGAGGACATCGCGATGCCCCAGTTCAGGACGGTCGACTTCGAGCCGGCCGAGCCGGCCGGGAAGTCCAGCACACCGATCTTGCCGACCACCTTCGAGGTCTTCGGGTCGTTGATGCTGCTGATCTCGTTGCTGGACTCCAACTCCATCGCCGCGCTGCCGGCGGCGAAGAGCGCCGAGGACTGGGTGAAGGTGTTGTTGACGACGCCGGGCGGACCGTAATCCTTGGCGAGGGTCGCGTACCGGTCGATCACGTCAGCGGCGCCGGGCGCGTCGAAGTTCGGGGTGCCGTCCGGCTTGGTCCACTCCAGGCCCTGGGAGTGCAGGAACGGGCCGAAAGTGAAGGGCAGGGCGGCGGACTGGCCGCGCAGCGCGATCGGGGTGACCTTGCCGCCGGACTTCTGCTTGATCGCGGCGGCGACCGTGGGCAGCTCGTCGAGGGTCTTCGGCGGCGTGATGCCGTACTGCTTGAACAGGTCCGTGCGGTAGTAGAGGACGACACCCTCGACGTTCACGGGCGCGGCGATCATCTTGTTCTGGACCGTCATGCCGGTCTTGACCGCGGCCGGGAAGTCGGCGGCGTCGTAAGCGGCCGACTTGCTCATGTAGTCGTCGAGCGGAGCGTAGTAGCCGGCCTTGCTGAACTGCAGGCCTTCGCGCGACGGCAGCGTCATGAAGACGTCCATGGAGGAGCTGCGCGACTGCAGGGTCAGCGAGATCTTGTCGCGGGCCTGCTGCTCGGCGAAGGTCTGCACCTTCACCGTGACGCCCGAGGCCTTCTCGAACTCGGGGATCAGCGGCTCGATGGCCTTCTGCCACGGGTGGTTGGACATGACGAGGGAGATTTCGTTGGCGCTGCCGCCCGAGTCGCCACCGCCGCAGCCGGCAGCGAGCCCGCCGACGAGGGCCAGGGCGAACCCGGCGCTCAAGATCTTGTGCCGCATCTTTATGCCTTTCAGTTCTGACCGAGCAGGGGGGAGAGCCAGTCGTGGAAGTCGCCGAGGTCGGCGGGATTGGTGCTTCGCCACTGCGGGGGTACCGGCCGGGTACGGCCGGCCACCTCCGCGAGCGGCACCGGGTCGTACCCGGTCTGGCCGGCGCTGCGGTGCAGGCCGACCATCAGTCCGGTGGCGCGGTCGGCCAGCAGCTTCGCCGCGTGTCGCCCTGCCTCCGCCGCCTCCGCCCGGTCGACGTCGCTGGCGAGCGCGCCGCTGCTGCGCTGGACCATGCCGAGCACTTCGCCGCGGGCGGCGACCCCCAGCTCGGTGCTCACCAGCCCGGCGAGCGCCCTGGAGACGCCGCCGAGGATGATCCGGGTGTGGTTGACGGCCTCGAACGGGTCGTCGGTCAGCTCGCTGGCCGCGCCCTCGCTGACCACCACGAATGCCCGCCCGTGCGTGCGCAGGGCATCCCGCACGGCGGTGAGGAACGCCGCCCGGTCGAAGGTGAGCTCCGGGATCAGGACGAGGTGCGGCGCGTACGCCGGATCGTCGCGGTGCCAGGTCGCGGCGAGGGCCAGCCAGCCGACCGAGCGGCCGAGGGTCTCCACGATGCGGACCGGTTCGATGCCGGACATCGCCGCGTGGTCGCGGGCCAGGTCCGGGACGACCTTCGTGAGGTAGCGCGCGGCGGAGCCGTACCCGGGGCAGTGGTCGACGCCGACCAGGTCGTTGTCCACCGTCTTCGGGATACCGACGACGCTCAGCTCGCGCCCGGTCGCGGCGGCCCGGTTCGCGAGGGCGTGCAGCAGCGCCATCGTCCCGTTGCCGCCGATCAGTGCCAGGCCTTCGACACCGTTGGCGGCCAGGACGTCGAGTGCGGTGTCGAGGTCCTCCTCCGTGACCGCCCGCCGCCCGGCGCCGAGCCAGGATCCGCCGTGCCGGGTCGCGGCGACCGGCACGTCGGCGGCGGTGACCGGGGTGAGTCGACCCTCGACCAGGCCGTCCGGGCCGCCCCGCAGCGCCAGCACGTCGTGATCCGCCGCCGCCTCGAGGAAACCGCGGAGGCTGGCGTTGACGACGCTGGTCGGTGCGCCGGTCTGTCCGATGAGCAGGCGCATCATCCCACCTGCGCCTTCGAGCCGACGGACAGGAAGGTCTGGAAGGCCTCCAGCCCGGGGCGGCCGCCCTCGTACCCGAGCCCCGACTCCTGCACACCGCCGAACGGGATCCACGGCGTGTTCGGGGTTCCGGTGTTGATGCCGACGATGCCGGCGCAGAGGCGGTCGGCGACGGCGTGAGCGCGGTCGAGGTCTTCGCCGCAGACGTAGCCGGCCAGGCCGTACCCGGTGGCATGGTGCAGGGCCAGCGCGTCGTCGAGGTCGTCGTAGACGTGGATCGGCGCGATCGGCCCGAAGATCTCGTCGGTCATCACCCGGCTGTCGACGGGCGCGTCCAGCAGTACGGTCGCCGGGGCGAAGTGCCCCTTCTCCGGGACGGCGCCGCTCGTGACCAGCCGCGCGCCCTTGCTCACCGCTTCCTCGACGAGCGAGGCCATCCGGGCCGGGTCCGAGGCCGGAGCGAGGGGACCGAGGTCGGTGGCCGGATCCGTGGGGACGCCGACGACCATTTTCTCCGTCGCCGCGATGAACGCCTCGGTGAACTCGGTCGCCACCTGGCGAGCCACGAGGACCTGGTTCGCGGCGATACAGGACTGGCCGTTGTTTCGGTACTTCGCCACCAGCAGCGTCTGCGCCGCGGCTTGCGGATCCGCGTCAGGCAGCACGAGGAAAGGCGCGCAACCACCGAGCTCCATCACCGTACGCAGGAAGCGCGGCGCCGTGGCCGCGGCGACCAGGCGCCCCACCCGGGTCGACCCGGTGAACGACACGACGCCGACGCTCCGGTCGGCGAGCCACGGGTCGACGACGTCGGCGGGTGTGCCGAGCACGGTCGACAGCACCCCTGCGGGCACGTGCCGTTCGACGACCGCGGCCAGCACCATCGACGACAGCGGCGTCAGCTCGGAGGGCTTGAAGAGCACCGGGCACCCGGCCGCCAGCGCCGGCGCGATCTTGCGAGCCGGGATGGAGACCGGGAAGTTCCATGGAGTCAGGACCGCGGCCACACCGGCAGGCCGCGTGGTCACCCGATGACTGATCCCGGGTACGACCGACAGCTGCTCGGTCTCCTGCCGGTCCAGCAGGTCGGCCATGATCCGGAAATAGGCGACCGTCAGCCCCAGCTCGGCGGCCGACTCGGCGAGTCGCTTGCCGCTCTCCCGGGTGATCAGGGCGGGCCACTCGGGCTCCGCGGCGAGCGTCTCGACGTCTGCGGCGATGGCCCGCAGCGCCGCCGACCGGGCAGCCGGCGGCGTAGCCGCCCAGACGGGCAGGGCCTGCTGCGCGAGACCGAGTGCCGCCGCCGCGTCGGCACCGTTACCGGTGCTGACCTGGGTGAATGGCTCGCCGGTGGCCGGCCTCGAGCACCGCGAGCCGCGGTCCGCCCGCCGTCCGGCCCGTTACGCGCACGGCAGTGGCCGCCGAGAGGATGTCGTTGACGATGGGGTCGGTCACGGTAGCTGCTCCTCGTACGCGTCGAGCTGGTCCTGGTCGAGATCGATGCCGAATCCGGGCCCGTCCGGCACGCGGACCGTGCCGTGGGCGGTGAGCAGGCCGTCGGCGGCCTGCCGCAGCGGGTTGGAGCGGATGTCCCACTCGATGAGCCGGGTAGCGGACGAGATCGCGCCGACCTGGACGGTCGCGGCGGTGGCGACCGCACCGTTGTAGAGGTGCGGGTTCACGGTCCGCCCGGCCGCTGCCGCGGCCGCCAGCACGTCCAGGTACTCGGTGACGCCGCCGACCTTGCCGAGGTCGGGCTGCAGAATTTCGACCGCTTCCAGGTACGGCCCGAACGCTGCCGCGCCGTAGAGGTTCTCCCCGGTCGCCAGCGGCACCCCGGTGCGGCGGCTCAGCTCGGCCAGCTCCGCGGGACGGTCGCCGGCCAGCGGCTCCTCGACCCAGGCGACGCCGAGATCGGCCAGCGCGGGCACCATCTCCAGCGCATCGGCCAGCCGCCACGCCTGGTTGGCGTCGGCGAAGATCTGCACCTGGTCGCCAAGGATCCGCCGGGCAGTTCCGACGTTGGCGAGGTCGGTGTCCGCGCCGAACCCGACCTTGACCTTGACGGCGGTGAGCCCGAGCGCGGCGCAGCGGTAGGCAACCTGGGCGACCCCGGTGGGTCCGAGGCTGGAGCCGTACACCGGCAGCTCCGTGCGGGGGTTCGCGCTCAGCAGGCGGGCCAGGCTGGTGCCGGCGTGGCGGGCGGCGAGGTCCCACAGGGCCATGTCGACGCCGCTGATCGCCTGGTGGACCGGGCCGGGTGCACCCCACTGGCGGCCCAGTGGCGCCAACTGCGCGAGCAGCGCCCGCTGGGCGGTGCCCGGGTCGGGAAAGCGGCGGCCCGTCATCAGCGGCGCGACGCCGTCGTGAATCGTGGCGAGTCGCTCACGCCATGCCCAGGACGGGTAGTTCGCCCAGCTCTCGCCGACGCCGACCGAACCGTCGGCCAGCTCGACCTCGACCAGGACCATCACGCGGTGGGTCAGGGGCGCGAAGGACATGGCGATCGGCTCGGTGGGCCGTGCCCGGAAGACCCGGCACCGCACGTCCACCACCGCGGCGTCCGGCAGCGTGACCACCGGGGTCTCCGCGGCTGAGGGTGCGGCCTTGAGGTCCATGTGCCTTCTCTCACGTTGACGCTATCTGCATGCAGTCTTGAACGCGCTTCACCGGGACGTCAAGAGTTCGAAACAAAGAAAAGCGCCGACTTTGCACCCGGCAAAAGGTTCTTATGCCTCAGCCGGGGGTGCTTCGGTTCCGCTGACTCCCGCGTGGCGGGACGTCGCGGGCGAATTCGCCACCACTGCGGGTGGTCCGCACCGCGTCCGGCCGGTTCGCCGAACTAGACGGTCAGGATGCGGGTGCCGGTGCGGCGTGCGGCCGCGGCCACCGGGTCGGGCAGCGGACCGTCCACGACCAGGGTGTCGATGCGGTCGAAGCCGCACACCTGAACCGGAGCGGTGGCCGTCAGCTTGCTCGCGTCGACGAGCAGCACGACCTCGTCCGCGATGTCCATGAGGGCGTGCTTGGCGCTCAGCTCGACCTCCGAGCGCACGTACGCGCCCCGCTCGTCGACCGCGCTCGCGCCGAGGAACAGCAGGCGCACCCGCATGCGCCGGACGAGATCCAGCGCGGCGAAACCCACCATCGCCTGGTTGTCGTGCAGCAGTTCCCCGCCGATCCCGATGACCCTTGACCTGGGCCGGGACAGCATGTGGGCGAGCACGGGGACGGAATGGGTGATCACGCAGCCGTCGAAGTCCTCGGGCAGCGTGTGGGCCACCTCGGCCGCGGTCGTGCCGCTGTCGATCCCGATCGTGTCGCCCGGCTGGACCAGGCGGGCCGCCGCGGCACCGATCGCTCGCTTGGCGCCGGCGTGGCTGAGCGCGCGGGAGGCGTACCCAGGGCCTCCGACGCCGCCCGGCGGAAGGCTGACGCCGCCATGGACGAGCAGGACCTCGCCGTTCTCGGCGAGTCGCCGCAGGTCACGGCGGACCGTCATCTGGGAGACGCCGAGCTGGGCGCTGATGTCGGCGACCGAGAGGAAGCCGGCCCGGCGCAGGGCGGCCATGATGTGCGTCCGCCGCTGCGGGGCGCCGTCGTAGCGCATGGCTTCCACTGACACGTCGGTAGTCTAGCCTCTGTTCTTCCGCTACCAACGGATGTTAGTTTTCAACCATCCTTTGATCTCAGTGCCTCGACGCCGCCGACCTCGGCGGCGGACCGGCCGCTCGTGCGCTGGAGGAACAGTGACCGCCGACCCCTCGATCCTCGCCCGCCCCTCAGGCGGCTACGCCATGCTCGCTGTCGACCAACGCGAAGCGCTGCGGGCCATGTTCGCCGCACGCCAGCCGGAGCCGGTGACCGACGCGCAGCTGACCGCATTCAAGGTGGACGCGGCCCGCGCACTGAGCCCGTACGCGTCCGCGATACTCGTCGACAAGCAGTTCGGCTGGGACGCCGTGATCGCGGACAACGCCGTCGACCCGTCCTGCGCGCTGATCGCCGCGGCCGACGCCTTCACCCCGAGCGCCACCGAGTTCGTCGCGGACGTGGCGATCGACCCCGAGGTCGACCCCACGACCGTACGAAAGGAGGGCGCGAAGGCCCTCAAGCTGCTCGTGCTCTACCGGCCGGATGAGGCGCCGGAGCCGCGCATCGCCATGGTCACCGACTTCGTCGCCCGCTGCCGCGAGGCCGGGCTGGTCAGCATCATCGAACCGGTGTCCCGTGGCCCGCGCGACGGCGGCGCGTACGACCACGAAGCGGGAATCCACGCGGCCGCCCGCGAGCTGGGCGCCCTCGGTGCCGACCTCTACAAGTCGGAGGTACCAACCCACGGCAAGGGCACCCCGGACGAGATAACCGCCGGGTGCGCCGCGCTGTCGTCGGTCATCAGCAGCCCATGGGTGGTCCTGTCCTCCGGCGTACCCGCGGAGGTTTTCCCCGAAGCCGTGCGACTCGCCTGCCGCGCCGGGGCCTCCGGTTTCCTCGCCGGCCGCGCGGTCTGGGCCTCGGTGGTCGGCAGCCCGACCATGGCCGACGACCTGCGCACGATCTCGGTCGACCGGCTGCGACGCCTCGCCGACGTGGTCGACGACGCCGTGTCGCACTAAATGGTGCCCGTCGGTGACGTGCTCGCCGTCGGTGCGGTCGCGCTCGGCGCCACCATGCAGAGAGCAACCGGCCTGGGCTTTGCCCTGGTCGCCGCCCCGTTTCTGGTCGTGATCCTCGGCCCCTTCTCGGGCGTCACCCTGGCCAACCTGCTCTCTGCGGTGATCAACCTGATCGTGCTGTGCGTGACCGCCCGGGCGCTGCACCGCCGCGTGGCCGTCCAGATGATCGCCGGCGTGATCCTGGCCCTGCCATTGGGAGTCTGGGTGGTCCGGGAACTGCCGGGCCGCGTCCTGCTCGTCGGCATCGGCCTGATCACGGCGGGATCAGTGGCCTGGGTGGCGGTGGGCCAGAGCATGCCGTTCCTCAGGCACCGCAGCGGGGCGATGGCGTCGGGGTTCGCGTCAGGCTTCTTCAACACGACCGCGGGGACGGGCGGACCGCCGCTCGCCGTCTACGCCGTGAGTACCGACTGGGAGCACCGAAGCTTCGTCCCGACCGTGCAGCTCGTCGGCCTGGTCACCAACGTGCTGTCCCTTGCGGCGAAGGGCGCCCCGGTCTTGTCCTGGACACTGCTGCTGGCCTGCGGGGCGGCGATGCTGGCAGGGATCGGTGGCGGGCACTATCTGCAGCGGTTGTTGCCGCAGACGGCTACCCGACGTTGCATGCTGGCGCTCGCCCTCACGGGAAGCGCCATCGCGATCGTCAAGGGGTTGGCGGCGTGGTGAAAGGCTTCCTGCGGCGTCGACAGGCCGACCCAGCCGGGACGGGCGCCTCGTCGCGCGGCACTCTCCCTGCCGAATCCACGTACTCGGGCGGGCCGAGGTCCGCGGACGCGTCGGCTCGGTGGCCCCGCCGCGTCTTCAGCCAGGGCAGCGATCCGGATCCACGGTTCAGCCTCGCCAACGAGCGCACGTTCCTGGCGTGGATCCGTACCTCTCTGGCGCTCTTCGCCGCAGGTGTGGCATTGGAGGCGGTGAACCTGCCGATCGTGCCCGGGTTGCGCCGGGCGTCAGCGATCGTGCTGATCCTGCTGGGCGCTGCCGCCCCAGCCCAGGCCTGGTTCGGCTGGGTCCGCACCGAGCTCGCCCTGAGGCTGGAAAGAAGCCTCCCGCCACCGCTGATGGCCGTGCCGGTCGGTGCAGGTCTCATGCTCGTCGGCGTCCTGGTCCTCCTGGGTCTCATCCTGTGACCGACCTCCGCTCCTCGCCTCGTGGCTCCTCCGTCGCCTCGGACGCTCCGCCCTCGCCGAGCTGCTCGCCGCTCCCGGACTCTTCGCCGTCCGCAAGTCCCTCCTCAGGTCCTGTCTCCTCGGCTGACCGCGGATTGCAGCTGGAACGGACGGTGCTGGCCTGGCGGCGTACAGCAACGGCGTTTGCCGTCGCGGCGGCCACGGCCGGACGTTTCCTCCTGCCGCACCTCGGCGGACGGATCTTCCTGGCCGCCGTCGTCAGCGCGATGACGGTCGTCATCGTCGCCGCAGCGGCGCTGCGACGGCGCCTTCCGCCCTCCGATGCCCCGGCCGTGCTGAGCTCGGCCCGCCCGCCCGGCCCCTGGCTCGCGGCGGTCACGCTCGCAACCGCCGCCGGCGGTCTCAGCGTGGCGCTCGCCGTACTGCACAGGTCACCCTGAGACGCACCTGCTCGCGACGCTGCGACACTCGCCCGTCGTTGACGGGTTGGCGTTGCCCTGCGGCCACCAGAGGCAACGCCGCGGTGGGATGAAGTTCGTGGGGCACCCGACTGGTCAGCCGGCGAAGGTGTGATCGGGGAAGCCGGGAACCTCGGGCCGGATCCGGAACAAGGCCCCCGCCGGGGAGCGGTCGTCCGCCGGCAGGCCGTGGCGGGAGGTGGTGATGTAAAGGTCGGCGTGGTCGGGGCCGCCGAACGCGCACGCGGTGGGGCGTCGGACCGGCAGCTCCACGACGGCGGTGCGGCGACCGTCCGGCGCGTACCGGTGCACGGCCCCGCCGTCCCACAGCGCGACCCAGACACCACCCTCGACGTCGAGGCAGAGCCCGTCCGGCGTGCCCACCTGCGGCGGCACCGCCACCACCGGCCGCCGGTCGTGCAGCTCACCGGTGGCCGGGTCGAAGGCGAAGGTGTCTATCCGGTGGGTGGCCGAGTCGACGTACCAGGCGGTGCTGCCGTCCCGGGTCCAGGCCAACCCGTTGGAGACGGTCAGCCCGGTGAGCACCGTCTCGACCGCGCCGTCGGGGCCGAGCCGGTGCAGCGCGGCCCGACCCGGCGCGGCGTCGTACGCCATCGAGCCGCAGTAGAACCGCCCCAGCGGGTCGCACCCGCCGTCGTTCATCCGGATCGACGGGTCCGACCAGTTCTCGGGCAGCAGCTCCACCGCGTCGTCCGTCAGCAGCGCGAAGCCCCGCTCCACGGCGGCGACCAGCCCACCACCGGACCGCGGGCGCAGGGCCGCGACCACCGGGGCGACGTGCCGGCGGGTGATCACCCCGGTGACCGGGTCCAGCGCCAGGATGTCCCCGACCAGCATGTCGACCCACCGCAACCGCTGGTCGGCCGGGCACCACACCGGTCCTTCGCCGTGCTCGGCGACCGGCGGGGTGACCTGCGCGACGACACCCATCGAGCCTCCTCTCCGAAACGTGCCGACGGTGGGGCGCTCGGCCCCACCACATCCCCCACCATCCGGCCACGACCGGTGTCCGGCCCGCGCGGGGTGCGGTCCGCTGCTCACAGGTAGTCGGCCGGCCAGTGGAAGGCCCCGGGCGCCCCGGTGATCGCGGCCAGATGGTCCGGCGCGGCGTGGATCGGCCGGACCATGCCGGTGGCGTCGGCCTGCGTCACCGGGTCGGTCAGGAGGTACGGCAGCGCGGCGTCGATGGCCGGGTCGGCGGGCAGCCGGGCGACGCACTCCCGTACGCCGCGCCCAACGGCGGTGCGGGCGACGGCGCCGAACAGGGCGCGCAGGGCCTCCGGCCGGTCGGGGCGCGCCGCCACCTCGACCACTCGCACGCACCCGGGCGCCCACTGCGCGGCCAGGTAGCCGGCCGTCCGGCCCTGGTGCCGGGCGACCAGCAGCTGGGTGGGTGGGGCGTACCACACCGGCACCCGCAGCCGCCAGTCGTCGGCGTCCCGCACGGTGCTGAGCGGGCGGCGGGCGTTGAACGCCTCGTGCAACGGGGCGAGCTGCGCCCGGTCCACTCCGGCTTCGGCCTGGACGATCCAGTCCGGCGGCAAGGGAGCGACGGCCGCCGCCGGTCGACCGCTCGGGTAGTGCAGGGCGAACGGGCGGTAGCCGCTGGACAGGTACACGCCGGGGGTGCCGGTGAACAGCAACGACCAGGCGCAGCCGTCGGCGGCCATCGCCGTGACGGCCAGGTCGAGCAGGCGGCGGATGTGACCCCGGCCGCGCGCCCGGACCCGGGTGGCCACGTTGGCGACGCCTCCGACCAGGTCGACGCCGCCGGCGGCGTTGCGTACCCGCCGTGGCAGGTAGTAGACGGCGGCGACGACCGTCCCGGCCTCCACCGCGACGAAGGTGCGCGCGAGGCGGCCGGGGTCGTGGGCGTAGAGCTGGGTCACGTGCGCGCTGGTGAACGCCTCGGCCCAGGTGGCCTGGAGCGACGGTACGTCCGCCGGCGTGGCCGGGCGGTAGTCGACGGGGGTGGTCACGCCGGCGCGAGCACGGTGCGCTGGCGGCCGAGCCCGTCAATCTCCATCTCCATCACGTCGCCTGCCGCCAGGTAGGGGAACCGGCCGGAGAGCGCCACCCCCTGCGGGGTGCCGGTGTTGAGGAGGTCGCCCGGTTCCAGCACGGTGAACTGGGACAGATGCCAGATCAGGTACGCCACGTCGAAGATCATGTCGGCGGTGCGGGAGTCCTGCCGTGATTCGCCGTTGATCCAGGAACGCAGCCGAAGCGCCTGCGGGTCGCCCACCTCGTCCGGCGTGACCAGCCACGGGCCGAGCGGGTTGAAGGTCTCGCACGACTTGCCCTTGGACCACTGGCCGCCCGGGTCGGCGAACTGGTAGTCCCGTTCGGACACGTCGTTGGTGACCGCGTAGCCGGCCACGTGAGCGAGCGCGTCGGCCGGGGAGTCGAGGTAGCGGGCGTGCTTGCCGATCACCACGGCCAGCTCGACCTCCCAGTCGGTCTTCGTCGAGCCGCGCGGGATCAGCACCTGGTCGTACGGGCCGACCACCGTGTTCGGCGACTTGTGGAACAGGATCGGCCGCTCGGGCGGGGCGACCCCGGATTCGGCGGCGTGCGCGCTGTAGTTCTGCCCGATGCAGAGCACCGCCCCGGGCCGGGCGATCGGGGCGCCGATCCGCTCCCCGGTCACGTCGAGCCGGGGCAGCGGACCTGCCGCCCGTACCCGCGCCACGGGGTCCGCGGCGAGGAACGCCGCGTCGATGTCGGCGGTGACCCCGGTCAGATCGAAGTAACTGGTGCCGTCGAACAGCACCGGCCGTTCGGCGCCGACCGGGCCGATCCGCATGAACCTCATGATGTCCTCTCCGTGGTGGTGTGGACCCGTCGGCGGGCCCCGGGTCGATCGCGTACGGGTGGGCGGTGTGCGACGGCGGGTCAGCCGGTCCGGGCGAGCATCTCGGGCGTCACCGCGTGGCTGAGGGGCCGGCCGGTCGCGTACCGGACGATCTCGTCGACGACGATCTCGCCCTGCCTCCGGCGGCCCTGCACGGTGCCGGCGGCCTGGTGCGGGGTGAGCAGCACGTTGGGCAGCGCCCGCAGCGGGTGGCCGGTGGGCAGCGGCTCCTCGTCGAAGACGTCCAGCGCGGCGTCGATCCGGCCACGGGACAGCTCCGCGACGAGCGCCGCCTCGTCAACCAGCCAGGACCGGGCGGTGTTGACCAGCCCGGCGCCGTCGGGCAGCAGCGCCAACTCGCGGGCGCCGAGCAGGTGCCGGGTCTCCGGCAGGGTCGGCGCGTGCAGCGCGACGATGCGGCTACCGGCTAACAGCTCGTCGAGGCTGACCAGCCGGGCGCCGAACGCGGCGGCGTTCGCCCTGGTCAGGGTCGGGTCGTACACGCTGGCGTCCGCGCCGAGGGCCCGGACCAGGTCCAGGTACGCCCGGCCGGTGCGGGACGCGCCGACGACGCCGATCGGGCAGCCGAGGATTTCGTGCCGGGGTGGTGCCTGCTCCGCCCGGCTCCAGCCGGCGCCCGCGTGCAACGCGTGGTCGAAGCGGGGCGTCTGGTGCAGCAGGGCCAGGGTGAACGCGAGGGCGACCTCGGCCACCGACCGGGCCATGCCCTGCCCGGCCTGGGTGACCGTGATGCCGCGGGCGAACAGCTCGGGGGTCACGAACGGTTTGACCGAGGCGCCGGTGTGTGCGACCAGTCGTAGTGCCGGGGCCCGGTCCAGCAGCGCCGCGTCGAGCCGTGGGACGCCCCAGGAGGTCACCAGCACCTCGGCCCGGGCCAGCAGCGGCGCCAGGTCGGCCCGGGTGAGTGCCGCATGGTCGTCGACCAGCGTGGCGTCGGTGACCGTGGTCAGCCGGTCGCCGACCCGGTCGGGGAAGAACTGGGCCCGCAGCGGGGCGGACACGGAGACTACAGTGACCGGACGGTGCGCGCCAGGAGGCGGGGTCACGGGCGGGCCGGCCGGGGACCGGGGCACGCCGCCCGGGCCGGCCCCGGGCGGCGGCTCAGCGGAGCCAGTCATCGCGATGCTCCGCGACGAAGTCGTCGTCGGTGAGCCACGGGTAGGCCGTGATCACCCGGGTCAGCTCCTCCGCCTGGCCGGGGGACAGCCCCTCGGCCGGGTCGAGGCACCACGCCCCGTCGAGCAGCCCTTGCCGGCGCAGCACCTCGTGCACCCCGGCGATGCAGCCGTGGAAGCCGTTCGCGGCGTCGAACACCGCCGCGTTCGCGTCGGTGACCGCCGCGGACCGGCCGGTCAGCTCCGCCAGCGCCGCCCCGTCGCCGCCCCGCGCCGCCCGTGCCTGCGCGAACAGGGCGACCGCGGCGCGGGTCCACACCGCCCACTGGCCGAGCAGCCCGCCGACGAACCGGCGGCCGGCGAACTCGCCGAGCAGGTCGCCGACGATGTGGTCGTCGTTGCCGGTGTACAGCGCCACATCCCGGCCCCGGTCGGCGGTGGCCACCCCGCGCACCGCCTCCAGGGTGCGGTACCGGTCGAACGGGGCCAGCTTCACCGCCACCACCGACGGGAGGTCGGCGAACGCCCGCCAGAACGCCGTCGACAGGCGCGGGCCGCCGATGGCCGACTGGAGGTAGAAGCCGATGACCGGCAGCACCTCGCCGACCGCGCGTGCCCGCCGGAGCAGGTACGCCTCGTCGGCGCCGCGCACGACGGGGGAGAGTAGGACGGCGTGGTAGCCCAGCTCGGCGGCGAGTTCCGCCTCGGCGACCGCCTGGGCGGTGTCGCCGCACGCCCCGGCGACCTTCACCACCGGCCGTCCGGCCTCGGCGTCGACGGTCTCGGCGGCCAGGGCGAGCACCGGTCGCAGCAGGCCGGCCTCCCGGATCGTGAACTGGGTGGTGTGTACGCCGACGGCGAGCCCGCCGGCCCCGGCGGCCAGGTAGTAGCGGGTCAGCGCCCGCTGCCGCCGTTCGTCGAGGCGGCGGTCGGCGGTCAGCGCGAGCGGGTGTGCGGGGATGACGGTCCCCTCGCGCAGCAGGTCCAGGGACACGGTCAGAACCTCCCGTCGCGGACGGCGAACTTGGTGGGCTTGCCCGAGGTGGGCAATCCGGCGGCCAGCCAGTCGGCCTGCCAGTCGATCAGGGTGCCCAGCGGGACGTCCGGGTAGCCGAACAGCGCGTGGCAGCGGGTGGCGTCGTTGAGCAGCGCGGTCGGCGCCTCCGTGCCGACGTAGCTGACCGGCCGGCCGAGACGTTCGCCCATGCGGGCGGCGATCCGGCGCACCGGGGCGGTCTCCGGGCCGGTCAGGTTCAGGGTGAACACGTCGGCGCAGGCGTGCCCCAGCGACCGCAGCGCCACCTCGTTGGCGTACCCCTGCCAGACCACGTTGACGTGGCCGGTGGTGACGTCGACCGGCTCTCCGGCGAGCACCGCCTGGCCGATGTCGGCGAGCACGCCGTAGCGCAGGTCGACGGCGTAGTTGAGCCGGAGCACCGCGACCGGGGTGCCCCGAGTGGCGGCGGCGTGCGCGAACACCTGCTCGCGGCCGAGGCAGCTCATCGCGTAGTCGCCGAGCGGGCCGGTCGGGTCGGTCTCCACGCAGCCTCCGGAGGCCACCGGCGCCATCGGGTAGACGTTGCCGGTGGAGAACGCGGCGATCCGGGCGGCGGGGTAGCGCCGGGCCACCGCTGCGGGCAGCACCGCGTTGACCATCCAGGCCAGGTACGGGGCGGTGGCGGTGCCGAACTTCGCGCCCACCATGAAGATCACGTCGCTGGCGTCGGGCAGTCCGGCCAGGTCGCCGTCGCCCAGCAGGTCGAACGCCACCGGCTCCACTCCGTCGGTGGCCAGTGCGTCGGCGGCCGTCCGGTCCGACCAGCGCGACACGGCGTACACCCGGTCGCCGGAGCGGCCGGCGGCGTCGAGCCCCCGGCGGGCCAGCCGGCACAGCGACGGGCCCATCTTGCCTCCGGCGCCGAGGACCACCAGGTCACCGGAGCCGCCGGCCAGGTCGGCGACGAGCGCCACCGAGGGCCGGGCGAGGCGGTCCTCCAGTTCGGACTCACTGTTGAACACTGAACTCATCCTTTGATTCCGGACATGGTGACGCCTTCGGTGAAGTACCGCTGGCCCACGAGGTAGGCGGCGAAGATCGGCACGAACGCGACGACCGAGCCGGCGAGCATGACGTTGAGCGGCACCTGCTCCTGCTGGAGGGAGGCGATGCCGACGGTGAGGGTGCGCATGTCCCCGCTCTGCCCGATGATCAGTGGCCAGAGCAGGTCGTTCCAGTGCCACAGGAAGACGAACACGCCGAGGGTGGCCAGGATCGGCTTGCACAGGGGCAGCACGATCCGCACGAACATCCGCCACTCGGAGGCGCCGTCGATCGTCGCGGCCTCGAAGAGTTCGTCGGGCAGGCCCTGGATGAACTGCCGCATCAGGAACACCGCCTGCGCGTTGGCCAGGGTCGGCAGGATCAGCCCCCAGTACGTGTCGACCCCGCCGACCTTCGCGATCAGGATGAAGGTCGGGATGAGGGTGACGTGGTACGGCACCATCACCATCGCCAGGAACGACCAGAACATGGTCTCCCGGCCGGGGAAGCGCTTCTTCGCGAACGCGTACCCGGCCATCGCGGCGAGCAGCAGCACCGCGACGACGCTGACCACGGAGTAGATGGTGGTGTTGAGCAGCCAGCGCAGGATGTTCCGTGAGTCGAGCACCGTCGCGTACGCGTCGAACTCGATCGGCCAGGGCAGGAGGCTGCCGGGGAACTCGACGGCGGCGGCGGGCTTCAGGCTCAGCACCACCATCGCGTAGAACGGGAAGAGGGTGGCCACGCTGGCCACGGCGAGCAGCACGTACCGCAGCACGGTGCCGCCGGGCCCGGGCTGCAACGCCCGGTACGAGCGCCGCCGGCGCCGCAGCGGGGGCGCCGGGGTGGGCGCGGGGGCGGTGGTCGTGGCGGTCACTTGTCCCTCCCGAGGGTCAGCCGCTGGATCAGCGCGACGACCAGCGTCATCACGAACAGGGCCACCCCGATCGCGCTGGCGTAGCCGAGGTCGAAGTACTTGAAGCCCTGGTCGTACAGGGCCATCACGAGGGTGTAGCTGGCGCGGGCGGGGCCGCCGCCGGTCATCGCGTACACCAGGTCGAAGACCTGGAACGAGGCGGTCGTCTCGATCACCAGCAGGAAGAACAGCACCGGCTTGAGTTGGGGCAGCACGATGAAGCGGAACCGCTGCCACGCGCCCGCGCCGTCGGTGAGGGCGGCCTCCTCCTGCTCTCTGGGCAGGTCCTGGAGGCGGGCCAGGACGATCAGCATGCCGTACCCGAAGTGCGACCACACGCCGATCAGCGCGAGTGCCGGCAGGACCAGCGTGCTGGAGGCCAGCCAGGAGTCGTCGGGCAGGCCGACCCAGCCGAGGATCCGCGACCACGGGCCGCCGGAGGAGAACACCCAGGAGAAGATGGTGGCGACCAGCACCAGGCTGGTGACGACCGGCAGGAAGAACACCGACCGGAAGAAGCCGACGCCGCGGAAGCCGCGCCGGACCAGCAGTGCCAGCCCGACCGACGCGGCAACGGTCAGCGGCACGTACAGCACGGTGTAGCCGGCGGTGACCCGCAGCGCCTGCCAGAAGACCGGGTCGTCGGCCAGCCGCCGGGCGTTCTCCAGCCCGGTCCACTCGGCGTCGCCGCCGATCGTGTAGTCCATGAAGCCGAGCACCAGCCCGGCGATCGCCGGGCCGAAGCGGAACGCCAGGAACAGCAGGAATGCGGGGAGGACGAAGAGCAGACCCCATCGTGCCTCGCGCCGGGCGATCACCCGCCGGGCCCGCCGGGCCGGCAGCTGAGCAGGTACGGCCATCTCGCCATCCTCTTCGCAGGTTCGACATCGGCCGCTGCGGCCGGTGTGGTGGCGCCCGGCCCGCCGCCGCGGTGCGGCGGCGGGCCGGCGGGGTTCAGAGCAGCGCGTCGGCGGCCTTGGCCGCGTCGGCGAGCGCCTGCTCGGGGGTCTTCTTGCCGATCAGCGCGGCCTGGATCTCGGGGGCGAGGACGCCCATCACCTCGCGGCTCTTCTCGTTGAGCGGGCCGACGGTGGTGCTGCCCAGGGTCTTCTCCATCTCGGTGTTCACCGGGTCCTGCGGGTACAGCGACCCGGCGGACGTCTTGGCCGAGAAGTAGCCGCCGGCGACGTCGTACGCGGAGGCGACCGACGGCGCGGTGACGAAGGTGACCCACTGGCCGGCGGCCTTCTTGGCCTTGCTGCCCTTGAGGATGGACAGGCTGCCCACGGTGCCGTAGCCGACGCTCTTGGCGTCGCTCAGCGGCGGGAAGATCTTGATGTTCTCCGTGCCCCAGAACTTCTCGACGTCGGCCGGGACGTGCTGCCAGGTGCAGGCGACCTTGTTCTTGGCCACGTTGGTCTGCTCGAAGGCCGGGATGCTGGTGATCAGGTCCTTCTCGACGTAGCCGCCGTCGACGAGCTGCTTGAGGAAGGTCAGTGCCTTGACGCCCTCGGGGCCGTTGAACGCCACGGACGTGCCGTCGGCGTTGAACACGTCGCCGCCGGCCTGCCAGAGCAGCGGGTAGAAGGACTGGTTGAGCGTGGCGCTCGGGTCGGCGTAGTAGTTGGTGGCGTCGAAGCCCTTGGCCTTCAGCTTCGGCGCGAGGGCCAGCAGGTCGGCCCAGGTCTTCGGGTACTCGGTGATCCCGGCGGCGGTGAACACCTTCGCGTTGCACATCAGCGGGTTGCTGCTGGTCAGGAGCGGTGCGCCGAGCATCCTGCCGTCGAGGGTGACGGCGGCCCGGACGTTCTCCCGGTAGTCGGCCTTCGCGTCGGCGGGCACGTACTCGTCCACCGGCTCGATCATCTTGTTGAACTTGCCCAGCTGGTCGGGGATCAGGTAGACGACGTCCGGGCCCTTGCCGCCGGCGATCGCCGCGGTCAGCGACTCCTCCCGCTTGGCCCACGGGAAGATCTCCACCTTGACGTCGATGTCGGGGTGGTCGGCCTTGAACGCGGCGACCTGCTTGTCCCAGAAGCCGCGGTGGGTGGCCTCGTCGGGGATCACCGGGTAGATCCACATGGTGACGCTCTGCTTGTCGCCGCCGGCGTCGGAGCCGCCGCCGCAGGCGCTGAGCAGACCGGCCACCAGCGCGGCGGCCGCGACCGGTGCGAACCTTCGAAGTCTCATCTGTGCGTTCCTTTCTGAGTGGTTCACTGCGCGGGCACGGTGACGACCGTGCCGGTGTGCCGGGCCGTCTCGGCGGCGAAGACCGCGAGGTGGCTGGCGAGGGTCTCGTCCAGCCCGGACCGGATGTGGTGGCTGTCGCCGGTGGCGACGGCGCGGACGAAGGCGTCCATCAGTCCGGTGTCGCCGCCGCCGTGGTCGTCGGCGGCGGTGGACCCGCCGACCGTGGCGGCGTCGAGGACCTCGATCCGGTCGGTGCGGAAGTCGTGCACCCGGACCCGTTCGCCGTCGCCGGAGAGGGAGCCGTGGGTGCCGAACAGCTGGGTCTGCCGGTGGGTCTGCTCGGTGAAGGCGGCCATGGTGAAGGTGGCGGTGACGCCGCCGGTCAGCTCCATCGCCACGACCTGGTGGTCGACGACGTCGTTGTCGCCGGAGTACACGCACCGCCCGTACGGGCCGGTGCGCAGCGCCTCGATCAGCGCGGCCTCGTCGGTGCCGTCGGTGACCACGCTGACCGGCCAGATCGACCCGCGCTCGCGCAGCACCGGCAGGTACAGCTTCGGCGCCGAGTACGGGCAGCCCGGCTCGGCCGTGCAGTCCAGGCACCGCGCGGCGGCGCCGGCCGGCGCCTGGTCGGGCCGGAAGTGGTGGAGCCCGCCGAAGCTGGCGACCCGCTCGATGCGCCGGCCGGTGACGTAGCCGAGCCAGTCCAGGTCGTGGCTGGACTTGGCGAGCAGCATCGGGGTGGCGAGGTCCTCCCGCCGCCAGGGGCCGCGCACGTAGGAGTGGGCGTAGTGCCACCAGCCGACCGGTTCGAGGTGCTGGACACTGACGATCTCGCCCAGCACCCCGCTGTCCACCACCCGCTTCACCAGGTCGGTGTAGGGGGTGTACCGCAGCACGTGGCAGACGGCGAACAGCACGCCGGTGGCGCGCACCGCGTCGACGATCTCGCGGCACTGGTCGGCCGTCGGCGCGAGCGGCTTCTCCACCAGCAGGTGCCGGCCGGCCTTGGCGAACGCGACGGCCGGCTCGACGTGCATCCGGTCCTGGGTGGCGACGACGACAGCGTCGGCCGGTACGTCCGCCGCCAGCAGGTCTCGCCAGTCGCTGAACTCCGCCGCGCCGGGGTGGGCGGCGGCGACCAGGCCCCGCTGGTGCGGCCGCGGGTCGGCGACCGCGACGATTCGCGCCCGCGCGGGGTTGGCGGCCACCCACCGGGCGTACGTCTGGCCCCGGTTGCCCACGCCCGCCAGCGCGACCCGCACCGGCCGGTCCTGCTGTTCCACCTGGCTCCTCGCTCTCTCTCGCTGCTGCGTGTGGTCAGACCGTCAGGTTCCCGGCGTCGCGGATGCGCGGGCCGGCGGCGGGCAGCTCGCGGGACACGCCCTCCTCGACGCACCCGGTGTGGTGCAGGTACGAGCCCTCACCGAAGCCGGCGTCGGCCAGCCGCAGCTTCCCGCCGGTGAACTGGGTGCCGACGGCGGAGTACCGGTTGGTGCCGGCGTCGACGGTGATGTGCGCGGTGCCGGCGTCGGAGGTGGTGCTGAGGTAGCCGCCCAGCTCCCACCGGACGACGCCGGTGGCCGCGGCGCGGGACAGCAGCGCCTTGGCGGTGTTGGTTCCGCTGAGCACGGCCCCGCCGCCGACGCTGATCCGCTGGTCGGCGGTGCCGGCGAGGCGGATGCCGGCGTTGGTGAAGGTGCCCCCGCAGACGCGCAGGTCGGCGGATTTGACGGTGACCGGCGCGGCGTCGGGGGCGCCGACGAGGGTCACGTCGGTCAGGTGCAGCTGCCCGCTGCCGCTGAAGGTGTGCCCGTCGACGCCGCGGATGGTGGTGCGGACCAGGTGCACCGGCGTGGTGACGTTGGCCTGCACCACGTCGGTGCCGGCGGTGGCGAGGGTGAAGGAACAGCCCTCGATGACGTTCGGCCGCTGCGACCGGGTGGACTGCTGCGAGATGATCAGCGTGTCGTCGGCGGAGCAGCCGCGTAGCTGCACGCCGTCGGCGTTGACCCACAGCATCCCGGAGCCGGCCAGGCCGGCCTTGCGGATGACCTGGACGTCCTCCAGGGTCAGATCGGTGATCTTCACGCGGGCCACGAACCAGGAGCAGACGTGCTTGCGGACGGTGATCCGCTTCGCCGCCGAGCCCCAGGCCGCCCCGGAGTTGGCGAAGGTCATGAGCCCGGAGTTGCCGGTGTAGACGAGGTCGTGCTCGTACTGGCCGTGGGTGACGAAGGGGCCTTGGTCGTCGCCGTCGCCGTGGCAGTTGGTGACGTACCCGTACGCCGAGGCGGTCCAGTCGTTGAGGTGCCGGGCGTTGGAGGTGCGGCAGTCCTCGACGTGCCCGTACAGGCAGTAGATCTGCTGGGTGAGGTAGCCGGCGCCGCCCCAGGTGACCGAGGTCGGGTTCTTCAGGGTGCATCGGGCGGTGTGGAAGTGCGTGCACCAGCGCCGCATGATGACCGGCCAGAAGCTGCCGGTGGCGTCGATGTCGGCGACGTCGCAGTGCACCGCGTACTCGTAGGCGACGGGGTGGGAGCCGGTGTACTGGTCGGCGCCGTTGCCGGTGAACACGAGGTTGCGTACGTGCACCCGGCTGACCGGCTCGATCCGGGTCCAGGTGAGGGTGCGGCCGGCAGCCAGCTCCCAGCCGTTCTTGTAGTTGACCCGGATGTGGGTGCCGTCGACGATCTGGGTGACCTGGACGAGCTTCTGCAGCTCCCGCTCCCAGCTGCCGGCGAGCCGGTTGACCTCGACGGCGTACCACTGGCCGACGGCGAACGCCGAGGAGTCGGCGACCTGGAACGAGTCCCAGCCCTCCCGGACGACCTCGGTCAGGGTGTGGGTGCGTACCTCGTCGGTGACCTTCCCCCGGAAGAACAGCACCGCCGCGAACGGGTCGTCGCGGCCGGCGTCCTCGATGCCGTCGGTGGACATGGTGTGCCCGCCGAAGTCGAGCACCAGGTCACTGCGGGTGAACCGGTGCCGCTTGACGAAGTGCAGGTCGGAGTGGGCCTCGATGCGGTGCACGGTGGGGTCGGTGACCATCGCCTCGAGGGCGGCGTCGGCGGGGGTCTTGGCGTCGAAGATGCCGAAGTGCCGGAACTCGACGGCGCCGTCGTGCAGCTGGAGCCAGCGGCCGGGTCGGTCGTTGGCGGGGGCGAGGACGGTGCCGCCGTTGCCGGCGGCGGTGCTGGCCGCGTTCCAACGGACCAGCCGGGCCCCGCCGTCACCGGCGGTGAGGTGCCCGTCGACGTGTACGACCTGCCCGTCGCGCAGGGTGTTGGGCTTGAGGTTGAGCAGGGCGGCGACGGTGCCCACGTGCAGGACCCCGTTGAGGCCGGGGGCCAGCGGCGTCGTGCTGTCCGGGTCGACGGCGGAGGCGGCGGTGGCGGGGGAGAGGGCGAGGGCGGTGCCGGCGAGGGCGAGCCCGCCGAGCCCGGAGGCGCGCAGCAGGGTGCGGCGGGAGGTCGGTTCGGAGCGGTTCATGGGGGTGTCTCCTCTTCCGGGGGCGATCAGAGGGTGAGGGTGTCGCCGGTGACGACGCGGGCGGACTCGGCGGGCAGCTCGCGGGCGACCCCCTCCTCGACGCACCCGGTGTGCAGCAGGGTGGAGGCGGCGCCGAAGGCCGCGTCGGCGAGCGTCAGCCGGCCGCCGGAGAAGCGGGCGCCGACTGCGCGGTAGCGGTTGACGCCGGCGTCGATGCGCACGTGCGCGGTCTGCGGGTCGGCCGCGGTGCTGCGGTAGTCGCCCAGCTCGATCCGGACGGCCCCGGTGCCGGCGGCCCGGGTCAGCAGGGCTCGCCGCGCGTTGGTGCCGGTGACCACCGCGCCGCGGTCGAGCACGAGGCGCTGGTCGCGCACGGCGGACAGCTCGATGCCGGTGTCGGTCAGCGTGCCGCCGTGTACCACCACCTCGGCCGCGCCGACCAGCAGTGGCACCGCGCCGGGTGTCCCGGTCAGCGTGCAGTCGGTGAAGTGCACCGGACCCGAGCCGCGCAGGATCGCCCCGTCGAGGCCGCGGAAGGTGGTGCGGACGAAGTGCACCGGGTTGCTCACCGGGGTCTGCACGATCACCGTGCCGGCGGGCTGGTCGAAGTCGCAGTCGGCGATGATCGTGGGCCGGCCCGAGCGGGCCGAGCGCTGGGCGATGCTCAGCGTCCGCGCCGAGCAGCCGCGCAGCTGCGCGCCGTCGGCGTTGACCTGGAGTGTGCCGGCCGGGTCGAAGGTCGAGCGCGGGATGACCCGCACGTCCTCCAGGGTCAGGTCGGTGATCTTGGTGCCGGCCACGAACCAGGAGCAGAGGTGCCGGCGGACGGTGATCCGCTTCGCGCTGATGCCCCACTGGCCACCGCTGTTGGCGATGTCCATCAGGCCGGAGTTGCCGGTGAAGACCAGGTCGTGCTCGTACTGTCCGTGGGTGGTGAACGGGTTGCCGCCGGCGTCGTCGCCATCGCCGTGGCAGTTCTCCACCGTGCAGTACGCCGACGCGGTGAGGTCGTTGAGGTGCCGGGCGTTGGCGCTGCGGCAGTCCACGACGTGCCCGTACAGGCAGTAGATCTGCTGGGTCAGGTAGCCGGCGCCGCCGTACATGACGGTCGGCGGGTTCTTCAGGGTGCAGTTGGCGGTGGTGAAGTGGGTGCACCAGCGGCGCATGATCACCGGCCACCAGGTGCCGGTGGCGTCGATGCCGGACACGTCGCAGCGCACGGCGTACTCGTAGGCGACGGGGTGGGAGCCGCTGTACTCGCGGTCGTCGGGCCCGGATCCGGGGTACTCGCCGGTGAAGGCGACGTGGCCGAGGAAGACCATGTTGCGTACGTGCGCCCACCGGACCGGCTCGACCCGTCGCCAGGTGATCCTGCGGCCCGGTTCCAGGGTCCAGCCGTTGAGGTAGCCCACGCGGATGTGGGTGCCGTCGACGATCTGGGTGACCTGGACCATCTTCTGTAGTTCGCGCTCGTCGGCGCCGCTGAGGGCGTTGCTGGTGGCGGTCCACCACTGGCCGACGGTGAACCGCGCCGAGTCCGGGACCTGGAACACGTCGGTCAGCTCGGGGACGGTCTCGGTGAGGGTGTGGGTGATCACCGTGTCGGTCACCGTGCCGCGGAAGTAGAGCACCGCGCCGAACGGGTTGTCGTGGGTGTTGCGCTCGATGCCGTCGGTGTGCACGGTGTGCCCGCCGAAGTCCAGCTCGATGTCGCTGCGGCCGAAGGTGTGCCGCTTGACGAAGCGCAGGTCGGTGTGGGCCTCGACCCGGTGGATCGCCGGGTCCGTGACCATGGCGTCCAGCGCGGCGTCGGCGGGGGTCTCCCGGCCGAAGATGCCGAACCGCCGGAAGTCGCCGACCCCGTCGTGCACGGCCAGCCATCGGCCACGCCGGTCGCTGCCGTTCGGGTACGGGTCGTGCACGGTGCCGCCGTTGCCGGCGGCGGTGCTGGTGGGGTCCCAGCGCAGCGTGCTGCCGCCGCCGTCGCCGGGGGTGTGGTAGCCGGCGACGACCACCAGCGTGCGGGCGGTCAGCGTGGCGGGAGTGAGGGCGGCCAGGTCGGCGACGGTGTCGACGCGCTGAATCTGGTCGTGGGGGGTGGGTGCGGACGTGCCAAGTAGACCCATGGAGAGCCTCAACCTTCGCGGTCCAGCCGGCCGGCGGGACGCCGTACGGCGGTGCTGGGGGGCCTGCGGGCACCACGGGGGAGCCGCAGGGCGGGGGAAGGTCGGGCAAACGCGCGAGGCGCGCAGGCGGCGGAGCTGCTGACCGGAACGCCCGGCGCCGGGGCTGCGGCGCGACGGGAGTCAGCTGTTCGCCCGAGACGGCCGCGACCAGGGGTCGCGACCCGTAACGGCCAGGGCCGTGACGTTGGCGGGAACGTTAAACAGCAGGTGAACCGGCTGTCAAGAGGTCTGTTCCGCCGGGACCTGGCCGAGCCGGACGGAGATGGCCTCGGCGGCCTGGCGTACCTGTCGGCCCAGCTCCTGGTAGCGCCAGCTGGGTAGACCGAGCTTCAGCCCGGTCACGCTGATGGCGCCGCAGCACCGGCCGGTGTGGTCGCGCAGGGCGCTGCCGATGCAGAACACCCCGTCGGCGTCCTCCTCGTCGTCGAGGGCGTACCCGTCCTTGCGGACGTCGTCGAGGTGGGCCAGGAGCGAGTCCAGGTCGGTGATGGTGTGGTCGGTGCGGCGGGGCAGGCCGACGCGGCCGATCAGCTCGGCAACCTGCGGCGGGGTCATCTCGGCCAGCAGGGCCTTGCCCAGCCCGGTGCAGTGCGGCAGTTCGCGGGTGCCCATCCGCAGCTCGATCTGGATGCGCTCGCCGTTGCCGACCTGGTCGATGACGACCGCGTGGGCCCCCTCGGGGACGGCCAACCGGGAGCTGAGCCCGGTGTCGCGGGTCAGCGCGGCCAGCACCGGGCGGGCGATGTCACGCAGCGACAGCTGTTCCTGGGCGCGGACGCCGAGGCGGGCCAGGGCCATGCCGAGCCGGTAGCGACGGTTCATCCCCTCGCCGTCGTCGGCGGCCAGGCCGTGGTGGCACAGCGTGTGCAAGGTGGCGAACGCGGCGCTCTTGGACAGGCCACAGGCGCGAGCGACGTCGGTGACGCTCAGCCCCTCGCCGGGGGTGGCGGCGGACAGTACCTCCAGCACCTCGGCCGCGCGGCTGACGCTGCGCACCAGGTAGCGGGAGCTGTCCCCGTCTTCGGTGGTGGTCATGGTCCTTCTTTCGGTCAGGGAAACCAGATGCTGTTCGCCAAGGCCGAACAGCGTAACAAACCTGTTCGGGAAAGAGTGTCCCTCGGTGTTGACCTTCGCGATTTGGCGTGCCTACTATGCCGAACATCGTTTGGCATAGCCGAACAGCGTTCCGAAACTCGAATGGTTCCTCCCGCGGCGGACAAACCGCGGCGCCGCGACCGGGCTGGGTCGCCGCGCCGCAGCGATGAGGAGAAGGTGTGAATTCACGATCGGCCCCGTCCGGCGTCACCCTCGCCGAGCGGGCACGCCGGGTCATCCCCGGCGGCGTCAACAGCGGGCAGCGCAGCATCCCGGGCCTCACCGAGCTGGTGATCGCCCGCGCCGCCGGCGCCCGCTTCTGGGACACCGACGGACGCCAGTACACCGACTACCACGCGGCCTTCGGCCCGCCCCTGCTCGGCCACAACGACCCCGACGTCAACGCGGCCATCACCGAGGCCGGCAAGCGGCTCGACCTGTGCGGGGTGGCCGTCACCGACGGCGAGATCCAGCTTGCCGAGACCCTCGCCGAACTGATCCCGAGCATCGAGAAGGTGCTGCTGACCAGCACCGGCAGCGAGGCCACCTTCCATGCCCTGCGGGTCGCCCGCGCCGCCACCGGCCGGCGCCTGGTGGTCAAGTTCCAGGGCTGCTACCACGGCTGGCACGACTCGGTCAGCCTCAACGTCATCTCCGCCCCCGACCGGGTCGGCCAGGTCGACCCGATCTCCACCGGCATCCTGCCCGAGGTCCTCGACGCCACCCTCGTGCTGCGCTTCAACGACGTGGCCGCCGTCCGGGCCGCCTTCGCCGCCCACGGCGACGACATCGCCGCCGTCATCGTCGAGCCGGTGCCACACAACGTCGGCTGCCTCCTGCCCGAGCAGGAATTCCTCCAGGCCCTGCGCGACGAGTGCACCCGGGCCGGCAGCGTCCTCGTCTTCGACGAGGTGATCACCGGCTTCCGGCACGACCTCGGCGGCTGGCAGAAGATCAGCGGCGTCACCCCCGACCTGACCACCCTCGGCAAGGCCATCGCCAACGGCTACCCGATCGGCGCCCTGGGCGGCCGCGCCGACCTGATGGACCTGTTCAGCACCCGACCCGGCGCACCCGCCTTCTTCGCCGGCACCTACAACGGCCACCCGGCCGTGGTCGCCGCCGCCCTCGCCGCCCTCGGCAAGCTGCGCGCCGAACCCGTGCACGAGCACGTCTACCGCCTCGGCGAGCGGGCCCGCGCCGGCATCGCCGAGGTCCTCGCCGACCTCGGCGTCCCCGCCGTGGTCACCGGCCACGGCTCGGTGTTCGTGACCTACTTCATGCCCGGCCCGGCACCGAGCAGCTACGACGACCTGCTGCGCAACGATGCCGGCATGTTCATCGGCTACCGTCGGCGGATGCCCGAGCACGGCATCTTCGAGCTGCCGCTGAACCTCAAGCGCAACCACATCTCGTACGCCCACACCGACGCCGACATCGACCACCTGGTCGAGGCCACCCGGGCGGCCGTCCGCGACACCCTCGCCTCCGGCGGGGTGACCGAGCTGGCCGGCACCGCCACCATGGGCGGCGCGGCCGCCGGAGGGGAAGGGCGCTGATGCTCACCGTCGACAAGACCCGGCCGGTCGGGCCGGCGGGGCGGATCAGCCGGGTGGAGACCCTCACCCTCGGCACCGCCTGGCGCGACTTCTCCTACGTGCGGGTGCACACCGACGCCGGGCTGACCGGCGTCGGTGAGATCACCCACCCCTACCGGACGCGGGAGACCTGCCAGCTCGCCGAGGCGATGGCCGGCCGGCACCTGATCGGCGCCGACCCGTTCGACGTCGAGGAGATCTGGCTGCGCATGTACCAGGGCGACTTCCTGCGCGGCGGCGACGTCGGCGGGATCGTCGTCTCCGGCGTCGACCAGGCCCTCTACGACATCATGGGCAAGGCCCTCGGCGTGCCCGCGTACCGGCTGACCGGCGGCGCCTGCCGTGACCGGGTCCGGGTCTACGCCAACGGCTGGTACACCGGCGACCGGGAGCCGGCCGCGTTCGCCGAACGGGCGCGGGCCACCGTCGCCAAGGGGTACACCGCGCTGAAGTTCGACCCGTTCGGCGCCGGCCTCGGCGAGCTGTCCCGCGCCGAGCTGCGCCGCTCGGTCGACATCGTCGCCGCCGTCCGCGACGCCGTCGGGCCCGAGATCGAGCTGTTCGTCGAGGGGCACGCCCGCTTCGCCATGCACACCGCCGCCCGGCTCGTGCGGGACCTGGAGCCGTTCGACCTCGGCTGGTTCGAGGAGCCGCTGCCGTGGACCCACATCGAGCGCTACGCCGAGCTGCGTGCCCGGGCCACGATGCCGATCTCCGGCGGCGAGCACTTCCACAACCGCTACGAGTACGCCCGGCTGTTCGCCACCGACGCCGTCGACATCATCCAGCCCGACCTGTCCATGGCCGGCGGGTTCACCGAGGTGCGCAAGCTCGCCGCCATCGCCGACCAGCACGCCATGGTGGTCGCCCCGCACAACTCCAACTCGCCGCTGTGCACCACGGTTTCCGTGCACGCTGTCCTCGGAATGCCCAATTTCAAGATCCTTGAGACCTTCGACGGGCTGCTGGAGGACTACGTCTTCGACGCGGTGCGGGGTGCCCTGCCGGTGGTCGACGGGCACATCGACCTGCCCACCGGCCCCGGCCTCGGGATCGAACTCGTGGACGAGGTGTTCGCCGAGCACCCGCCGAGCCACGGCTTCTGGAACATGTTCGCCGAGGGCTGGGAGAAGCGGGACCGCAGATGATCGTCGACGTGCACTCGCACCTGTTCGACTGCCCGGACCACGTCGGCGACCCGTTCGCCGCCGAGGCCTCGCGGGCGCACGGCGGTGAGGTCGACCTGACGGTGCGGTGGTCGGAGTACGCGGCCACCGCACCGGCGGACACCCGCACGATCGTCGTCGGAGGCAAGGCCCGCCGGTCCGGGCTGTGGGTGGACGACGCCGCGGTGGCCGCGTACGTGGCCGCCCGGCCGGACCGGCTCATCGGGTACCTCGCCCTGGACCCCACCCAGCCCGGGTGGCGCGACGAACTGGAGCACGGGCACCGCGACCTCGGACTGCGCGGCATCAAGCTGATGCCGATGTACGCCGGCTTCGACCCCGCCGACCCCGCCTACGACGACCTGTACGCCTACGCCGAGCGGCACGGCCTGCCGCTGCTGGTGCACACCGGCACCACCTTCGTCTCCGCCGCGCCGCTGCGCTACGCCCTGCCGGTGCACCTCGACGAGGTCGCCATCCGCCACCCCGAGTTGCGCATGGTGCTGGCCCATCTGGGCCACCCGTACGAGGGGGAGTGCATCGCGGTCATCCGAAAGCACCAGCACGTCTACGCCGACGTCTCCGCGCTGCACTACCGCCCCTTCCAGCTCTGGCACAGCCTGCGGCTCGTCCAGGACTACGGCGTGTGGCACAAACTGATGTTCGGCAGCGACTACCCCTTCACCACCGTCGACGCCTCGATCGAGGGGCTGCGGACGGTGGGCCGGGTGCCCGGCATCCCCGGCCTCGACCCGCTCGACACCGAGCAGGTCGAGCAGCTGATCCACCGCCCGTCACTCGACCTGCTGGGGTTGGCATGACCCGCGTCCCGCCCTCCTTCGACCTGTCCGGCCGGCTCGCCGTGGTGACCGGCGCCGCGCGGGGGCTCGGCGCCGCGTTCGCGGTCGGCCTCGCCTCGGCCGGTGCCGAGCTCGTGGTGGTGGACCGGCCCGGTGTCGACCTCGGCCCGGTAGTGGCCGCGGTGACCGAGCACGGCCGCCACTGCCACCCGTACCCGTTCGACCTGTCCGACACCGCAGCGATCGCCGCCTGGGTCGACGGGCTACGCCGTGACCGCGGCCCGGTGCACATCCTCGTGAACAACGCCGGCGTGGCCCGGTTGGAGCACTTCAACGAGATCACCGTCGCCGCGTGGCGGGAGGTGATGCGGGTGAACGTGGATGCCGTCTTCTTCCTCGCGCAGCGCGTCGCCGAGCACATGATCGCCGACGGGGTGGCCGGCCGCATCGTCAACATCTCCTCGAAGAACGGGCTGATGGCCGAGGCTGGGCTGGCTCACTACAACGCCTCGAAGGGCGCCGTCGAGCTGCTCACCCGATCGCTCGCCGCCGAGCTGGGCCCGCACGGCATCACCGCCAACACGATCGCTCCCGGCATGATCGCCACTCCGATCGACGGCGAGTTCCCCCTGGACCGGCAGGCGTTCGCGGCCGCCTGGCAGGAGCGGATCCCGTTGCGCGGTGGCTATGGCACGCCGGCCGACTGCGTGGGCGCGCTCCTGCTGCTGGCCTCCGACGCCGGCCGCTACATCACCGGCACCCATCTCGTCGTCGACGGGGGCGTGCTCGCCGACCAGATGCCCCGGCTGCGGTTCATGCCGCCGTACCGCAGCACACTCTGACTCTCCCGCCACCGGCGGCGCGGCGCATCGGATCGGCCCGTCGCCGCTACGACGCGAGGGAGCGTGAGCGGGCGGTGCGCAGGAGGGTGAGCGCAGCGTCCTTGGCGAGGCTGGCGGCGTCGGGGTCGCCGTGATGGTCGAGCAGGACCTGCTCGTGGCCGGCTCCAACCGGTACGTCGACCCGGATCGGTGGGATCCGCTCATCATGAAGTTCCTGGAGTTCTACGGCGGCGGCCGCAATCTCCACCCGTCCCGGCTGGCGCAGGGCTGGGGCGTGCCCCGGCGCGCGCCGGTCGCCGAGTCATGACGGCGCCGCCGTACCACGTTGCCATCCTTCAGGTGACCCGTACCGGCGCCGATGCCGACGGGTACTCCGCGACGCTGGCCCGCATGCTCGAGCTCGCCGAGCGCCGACCCGGATACCCTGGGCCGCCGCTCGGCTGTGACGGACGACGGCGACGAGCTGACGATCGTCTTCTTCACCGACGACGAGGCGCTCCGCGCCTGGCACGACGACCCGGAGCACCGCGCCGCCCAGCACCTGGCGCGCGAGCGTTGGTACGAGCGTTACCAGGTGCACGTGGCGAGGGTCGAGCGAACTTACCGGTTCCAGCGGTGACGCACGACCAGCGGCGCATGGTGAGGCCGGTCCTCGACGCCGTGTTCCCGGCCGGGCCGGACACCTGGACGTCGTGCGACGCGCCCCCGCGGCCCGTTGACGCCCCTGATCGAGAAGGCTTGGGACGGGCCATCCTGTACTCAGGTACAGCCGGATTCTGTAGCCAGGTGCAATGACGGCAGCCTCGCGGCGTCGCATCGTGGGGATATCCCATCGATCTTGAAGCGAGGCAGACGTGGTTCGCGGCAGTGTGACACCCCATCAGGTCCGGTCCGAGCCGGCGACAGATCGGTCGGTCCGACGGCAGCGGCCGGTGTGGCCGATGACGACGGTGTTCTTCCTGGTCGCGACGGTCGCGGCGGGGCTTCTCGGTGCTGCTCAGCCGGGGACCGGCATTCCGTCCGAGGTGATCCAGTTGACCCAGTTCGGGCCGTCGCTGGCGGTGGCCGTGCTGGCGCTGTTCTGGCCGGCGCGGACCTGGGCGCTGCTGCGGAGCGCGGTCCGCGGCTCCGGCGGTGGACTGGTTCCCGGCGGAGCGCTGACCATCACCGCGCTGCTGATCATCGCCACCGCCGTCGGGGCGCACCTTCTGGTGACGGGCGACCTGGACTTCACGGCGCCCGGCGCGCTGGGCCATCCGTTCCCGCTCATCGTGGTGGCGCAGTTGATCGGTGCGTGCGGGGAGGAGATCGGCTGGCGCTGCGTCCTGCAGCCGCTGTTGGGTGCACGGTTCGGTGTGGTTGCCGCCGGCGCGCTGGTGGGCATGCTGTGGGGCGTCTGGCATGTCCCGGTGCTCGCTCACGGCCCCTGGTACGCCGGCGCGTTCCTGACGGCGACGGTGTCGATGTCCGTGGTGCTCGGACTGGGTCTGCAGCGGGTTACGTCACACCGGCTGCTGCTGGCCGGGAGCTTCCACACGCTGATCAATCTCGGCATGCTGGTGTTCATGAACGAGGAGTCGGGTGCCGTCCTGCCCATGGCCCTGTTCGGCGCGTCATCACTGGTGGCGGCGTTGGTCTGGATGTCGCTGGGTAGAGCCGGTAGGCCCGTCACCGTGGATCATCCGTGACACTCTTGTCCGACGGACCGGGTCGGGCGCGGCGCTGGCTCGCGCTCGGCCGGTGTCACCTGCTGAGCTGGTTGACGGTGCTCGAGTCACTGGTCGGGATCGCGGCCGTCGGTGCGGTGCTCACGCTGCCGGTCGGCATCGGGTTCGTGCTGGTCACGCCCGCGGCGACCGCGCTGCGGCGGATGTCCGACCGCGCGCGCGGTTGGGCCGGCCGTTGGTCCGGGGTGACCATCGACCCGCCCGATTCGTTGCCGGCGTCCGGAGCGCCGAGCCGGCCGCTGCGGTCCATGGCCATCCTGGGCGCGCAGGGGTTCTGGCGGGACCTCGCGTGGGCGGTGGTGGACCCGCTGGTCGGCGGGTTGCTGGTCGCCGTACCGCTCTGCCTTGTCTGGTACGGCGCGTTCGGCGTGCTCGTGCAGCCGTTCCTGTGGCCGGTCCTCGGCCCGGACAACTGGTACGCGTTCATCCCGGTGGACGGCACCGTGACGATGCTCGCCGCGCTCGTCCTCGGCGCCGCATTTGTGGCCCTCGGTGTCCTGTGCGCGCCGCAGGCCCTGCGGCTGCACGCCCGATGGACCCGCGCGCTTCTGACCGCGCCCGGCACGCCGCACTGACCCGGCGCGTCGCCCATCTCGCCGACACCCGTTCCGAGGCGCTCGACGCCCAGGCCGCCGAGCTGCAACGCATCGAACGTGACCTGCATGACGGTCCCCAAGCGCGGCTCGTGGCCATGGGCATGACGCTGGATCGCGCCGCACGGCTCCTCGACAGCGACCTGGCGGAGGCACGCAGGCTGCTGCTCGACGCCCGCGCCGCGTCCGACCGGGCCCGGCACGAGCTGCGGGACCTCGTCCGGGGCATCAATCCGCCGGTGCTGGCCGACCGGGGCCTCGGCGACGCAGTCCGGGCCCTCGCGCTGGACAGCCTTCTCGACGTGGACGTCCGAGCCGATCTGCGCGGCCGCCTTCCGGCGCCGCTGGAGTCGGCTGTCTACTTCGCCGTTACCGAACTGCTGGCGAACACGGCGAAGCATGCGGGTGCCCGTACCGTCCGGATCGTGCTGGCACACTCCGGCTCGGCGCTCCGGGTCACCGTCACCGACGACGGGCATGGCGGCGCGGACTTCGCGCGCGGCACCGGACTGCGCGGCTTGCAACGCCGCCTGGACAGGTTCGACGGCATTCTCGTCATCCACAGCCCGCCGGGCGGCCCGACCACTGCGACGATGGAGATTCCGTGCGTGTTGTCCTCGCCGAAGACCTCTTCCTCCTCCGTGACGGGCTGAGCCGCACGCTGCGCGAGCACGGGTTCGACGTGGTCGCCGCCGTCGACAACGGCCCGTCGCTGCTGCACGCGTTGCGGCACGAAGAGCCGGACGTAGCGGTCGTCGACGTCCGGCTGCCACCGTCGTTCACCGACGAGGGCCTGCGGATCGCGTTGCAGGCCCGGCGGCAGCGACCCGGCCTGCCCATCCTGGTGCTCTCGCAGTACGTAGAGCAGCTCTACGCCAACGAGCTGCTCGCGGGTGGCCGCGGCGGCATCGGCTACCTGCTCAAGGACCGCGTCACCAACGCCGAGCAGTTCATCGACGCGGTCCGCCGGGTCGCCGCCGGCGGCACCGTCCTCGATCAGCACGTGGTCGTCAAGCTGCTGTCCCGAGGCGCGGCGCGGGGCATGATCAGCAGCCTCACGTCGCGGGAGCGTGAGGTTCTCGAGCTCATGGCGGAAGGGCGGTCCAACGCCGCCGTCGCCACCGGCCTGCACATCACCGAGAGCGCCGTGGCCAAGCACATCGCCAGTATTTTCACCAAGCTCGGGATCGCTCCGGCGGATGACGTCAACCGTCGCGTGCTCGCCGTGCTGACCTACTTGAAACGCCGAGGATCAGCGAGGGACGGGCGGTCGACCGCCGTCGAAGGCGTCACGGTTGCGGACGAGGTCGCCCTGGTGATCTCGTGTCCAGCGCACGACGCCGTCGACGGCCTGCGCGAGGGAGCGGCCGAGCGGCGTCAAGGTGTACTCCACGCGCGGCGGTACCTCCGCGTAGGCCGCCCGGTTGACGAGTCCGTCGCGGGTCAACGCACGCAACGTGTGGCTGAGCATACGCTGTGAGATGCCGGGGACCCGGTCGTGCAGCTCCGTGAACCGCAGTGGCGTCTGCGTCAGGTTCGTGAGGATGAGGACCGTCCACCTGTCGCCGACCCGGGCCAGGATGTCGCGCACCAGCTCGATCGTGTCCACACAGGCGGGAGGCACCTCTCGCGTCGCGAGCTCGGACCGCAGCGCCCTGTTCACGTCCGTATCCTCCCGCGGTCACCCGCGCCAATCGTAATCAGCTCGAACGACACCGCCTGCGACCTGGATCACAAACCGATAGGTCGTGGGTCGCTGACCATATTTCTTACTTCGACGTCGGAAGCGGCGGCGGAAGTGCGTGTGTACGGGGCGAAATGAAGCCCTCCGCGGTGCGGTTCGGACCGATGGCAACCGATCGAGCCGGCCCCGTTGCCGGCTCCCCGCAGACAAGGAATCCGCATGACAAGGATCGCGATCATCGTCGGCAGCACCCGTCCCGGCCGCGTCGGACGCCAGGTCGCCGATTGGGTCGCCGAGCACGGCCGGAAGCGCCAGGACGTCGAGGTCGAAATCGTCGACGTCGCCGACTACGCGCTTCCCGTCTTCGACGAGCCCAACTCGCCGCTGATGGGCTTGTACGAGCACGAGCACACCCGCGCGTGGAGTGCAAAGGTCGCCGAGTTCGACGGGTACGTGTTCGTGACGCCCGAGTACAACCGGTCGATCCCGTCTGCCTTGAAGAACGCGATCGACTATCTCTACAAGGAGTGGAACAACAAGGCGGCCGGGTTCGTCGCCTACGGCAGCACCGTTAGCGGTGCCCGCGCGGTGGAGCATCTCCGGCTCATCGGTGCGGGGTTGCAACTCGCCGGCGTCCGGACCCAGCTGAACCTGTCCCTCGTGACCGACTTCGAGTCCTTCACGACGTTCGTTCCCACCGAGCGCCACGAGGCGACCCTGGCACAACTGTTCACCGAGGTGGTCGCCTGGGCAGAGGCGCTCGCCCCATTGCGCGAGGGACAACAGTGAGCCTTTTCCAAGCTGATCTCGCAGCTCAGAGCAGGTGCGGCGTACCCAGGGATTGACGAGGGCGAGGCCCCAGGACGGCCTCGTCCTGCACAGCGTCAAAACGACCCGCTGTGAAGGATGGAAAACGACTCAGTCAGTCACATTGAGCGCTGCACTATGGTGCGAGGGTGACCCCCCGGGAAGCGGAAGCGCGCATCGGTCCGGTCGGCGCGCTATTCTGCCGACTGGCGTTCCTGGCCATCTGCCTGCCCGGACCGGTCCTGTTCGCCGTCGCCGTGACGCTGGACCCAGTGCGGTCGCCCGCAGACTTCTGGGGCCTTCTTGCTGGTGGCGTACTGGCGACGATCGTCGGTGTCGGCTTCGGCGTCTTCGGCTTGCGGCTGGTCACCCGCTCGCGCCGCGACGCGCGTCGGCTATCCGCCGCCGGTGTCGCCGCGACGGCGGAGATTCTCGCGGTGGCGAACCACCTGGGCGGAGAGGATCCTGGGCTGGAACTCCACCTACGGATCAGCGGGCCGGGGTTCGCCACGTTCGAGGCAGACACGATCCGCGCCGACGACCCGGCCCTCGTGCCCGGCGCGTTGTTGGCCGCCGTCGTGGACCCCGTTGATCGTCTCTTTTCGATCACTTAGGGCTGTGACCGCCGTAGGTTCTTGGTCCACGACGGTTCACCGTAAACACCGTCCCGCTCTACGCCAATCGATAACCGCCCGGGTTGGGATCGGCAACGGTCTCCGGCGACCGGCAAGGCTCCTCCGGTTCCGGCCAATCAGAGTAGCCCGCCGTGACCACCAGCAGCGCGGAACCGGCCACCAACTCCGTCAGGACGCTGTCGTGACGAGCCAGAACGCTGTCGTACTCGGGTCTCGGTGTCCGGGTAGCGCTTGGAACCCACTTCGGGGCCCGGCCACCGCTCATCCCACAACCTCGACAATGGTTCGCGCCGCCGGCGAGGCGGACCGGCTGGGCGGCGCGAGGACCACGGCGCCTGGCAACCGGTCTCCCAGGGAATCTACGACTGCCCCGAGGCTTACCTCTGCAAAGGCCTGTGGGGACCCGGCCGATCACGTCGATGTTGGACGGGTCATTGGTCGGGGTGAAGCTTCAGCAGTCGGTCGACGAGGGTGGCTGGCACCAGACCAGGCAGGCTCGTCTCGCCAGCGCCGCCACGCGTCAAACGCGCCACCACGGTCGGCGCCCAGTACCCGATTGTCGTACGCCCGATACGACAGCAGGCCGGAACCCACCGTCGTCACTGTCAGGACGCCGACCCCGGCAGCCCGCACGAAACTCCGGCGTGACACGTTTGCCCCGGATCGCTCTGCGTCGCCGCTCCGCGCCGCTGACCGCACAGCGCTCGCGCCGGTCGACTTCGCCGCCACTGAGTAGCGCATCGCGTAGTAGGTGCAGGTGTTCAGCATGTTCTGCGACCGGCACGCGGCTACGGCAGACGCGCGAGGTACGCGAGCAGCCCCTCGCGGCTGTCCGGCAGCCCGTACTCGTCAACGAGCATGGCGATGTTGCCGAAGTCCTGCCCGTCGATCAGCCAGGGATCGGATGACCGGCTCAGCACCTCGACGAGTCGTTGTTGTCGTGGCGCCAACGCCGCAGCGGGCATCGCCGCCGGCAGCGGCCCATCCGGAAACGCGAGGCGCAACGCCTCTCCCAACACCGTTAACGACTGATCGCCGCTGACAGTGGGCAGCCGACGGAGCAACGCGTCGAAGGCGCGGTCCGTGTGCTCGGGGGCCGAGCTGCCGCATGGCGAGCCCGGCGTACCCACCCAGATCTCCATTGAGGAACGGCACCCACCCCGCCTCCGCCGGCGGGTTCACCGCGTCGTCGGGCGGGGCGGCTGCCCAGGCCAACAGCTCCTCAACGGTCGCCTCGTCGGCCTCCGCACCCAGTACCCGGGTCCGCCCGATCGCGGCGGCCCAGCGGACCAGCGGATGCGGGTCGGCCAGCAACCGGATGTCTGGCGCGGCGCCAAGCAACCCGGAGGCCACCAGCATGGTGGCCACCGCACCGGGCTCCGGCACGACCGCCGCCCGGTCGGGCTCCAGTCTGGCCGCGGCGGCGTGGGTCAGCGCGGGCAGACTACCGGCGGCCTCCTCCGGGAACCAGGCCAGGGCGTACGCCGCCCCGATTCGCACCCCCGGATCAGCGTGGCCCAGCAAGCTACGGAACAGCGGCACCCCGGCCCGTACCGCGTCGTACACCGCCAGTTCGATGTACGACCACAGCCGGCTCTGCTCCTTGGCGGTCAGGGACTGGACGTACACGTACTCGACGTACTCCTTCTCCGCCTCGTCCTCGCCGGTCCAGGGCGGTGGCTTGGCGGCGAGCAGCTCTCGCCCACCTTCGGCAGCCCGGCGGTAGTCGGTCACCGGGAAGCCGCCCGGCAGGAAGTTCTCGTCGTAGCCGACCGCCAGGGAGGTCAGCAGCGCGAGTATCGCCGCCGGGTCCGCAGTGGCGGGGTCGGCGAGCAGTTCCAGCAGGAACGGCACCGCGTAGGCGCTCGCCTGGTACCGGCCGCCCTGGTGGAAAATGTTGGTGTAAAGGGTCCCGAGAGCGTCGTCTCGTTCAGCCGGATCGGGCGACCGCAGGGCGCGGATCTGGCCGGGCACGTCGTCGGCCGCGCCATAGGCGTGGCCGAGCCGCCGCCACTCGATGTCGTCAAGGCCTTCGAGCATGCCCTATGTTCCCCGTCGCCCATACCGGCGTGCGCGTGGGGGTGTCGCCCCGGCGCCGGGGCAGGCGGGGACGTTCACGGGCGTCGGTCGGGTGGGCGAACCGTGTACGGCGTTGAGCCCATCCATTTCATCAATCCGGCTGCCGGAGGTTAGCGAAGGGTGTGTTCTTCCACGCCTGATCGGGCCGGACTGCTTGATGGCATGAAGGAGCGGGGCCTCGCTCCTCGTGGGTCCCGGGCGGGATGCTCGCCGGTGGGCCGGAAGCTGTCAGCGGCGACGCCGAGCGGATCCGGGCCGGGTGGACCTCTCACGCGCCTCGAACCGTTCCTGAGCGTCAAGAACCGCGTCGGCATACCGGGTGGCCCAGGCACCCATCGCCTCCATCGGCTCCAGCAGCGCGTCGCCCGCTTCCGTGAGCGCGTAGTCCACGCGGGGTGGCACTTGCGGGTACGGCCGGCGCTCCACCAGGCCGTTGTACTCCAGCCGGCGCAACGCGTCGTTGAGTACCTTGGGGCTGATCCCGCCGATCCGGGTAAGGAGCACCGCCGGACGCATCGGCCCGTACGCGGCGATCGTGAAGACCACGACGCTGTCCCAGCGGTTGGCCAGCACCTCGAATGCCACGCGGGCCCGGCAGTCGGAGGTGTAGTCGTCGAGCTGGTCAACGGGATTGCCCATGCGCCCATCCTGCACGACCCATTGCACACCGTTCGGTGTGCATGGACCTGCCTATCGTCCTGAACGGCGGTTGCGTACCGAGCCGCCGCAAAGCGAGAGACGGAGCAGGCGTGAAGATTGGCATACTCGGCACGGGCGGTATGGCGGCGGCGCTCGGCGGTGCGTGGACTGCGGCCGGACACGACGTGGTGATCGGCGGTCGGAATCAGGTGCGGGCGGAGCAGACCGCCGGACGAATCGGCGCCGCCGGGTATGGCAGCCTCGCGGACGCGGCGGGCCACGGCGATGTCATCCTCGTCGCGGTCCCGGCGGCGCAGGCACCGCAACTGGTGGGCGTCCTCGCCGGGAGCCTCGCAGGTCGGACGGTCATCGACTGCACCAACCCCGTCGTACCGACCAGCGACGGGCTGATGCTCGACACCGGTGGCACCACGTCTGTGGCGCGGCAACTGGCCGCCGCCGCGCCCGACGCGCACGTGGTGAAGGCGTTCAACCTCTGCCACGTGAGCATCTGGACGCTTCGTCCGCCCAACTTCGAGGACGTACCGCTGGCCGTGCCCTACTGCGCCGACCACGCCGAGGCGGCCGCCGCCACGGAGACGCTCATCAGCTCGATCGGTTGCACGCCGGCGCCGTGCGGCGGGCTGGCGCGGGCGGCGTACCTGGAGGCGACAGCGGCGCTGGCGATCGGGCTGTGGTGGGCGGGCCAGGAGCCGCGTGCCGCGTTCCCCTCCCTGGCAGAGACGCATCGCTGAGTTTCTCGAGTACGGCGGATTCGGGACGTAGGCCCGTGCTCAGCCGGGTTCGGTATCCGCCAGCGAACACCACACCAGGCGCCGCGCCGAACATCCGCCCATGCCACTGTCCGCGCGAGCCGATCAGCTGCAGCCAGTCTCGCGGCCCCGACATGAGGAAGCAGGTTGGGAGCAACCGGGTGCACTGAACGGCGTTGAACAGCGCCCAACGGCCTCGAACGGCGATCGCCTGCACGATGACCTGCGGTTTCCGTTTCGGCAGCTAAGGCATCTGGCGGTTTCTGCCACTTTACGTTGAGGCACATCTTGATGGACTGCTGCGGCTTCCGGACGATCCCGGGCTTACCGAGGATCTGGTGTCGGTTGACCGGTAGCGGACTGGTCGGCGATGGCGGGTGGCGTCACAGTTCGGCGATGGCTTCGGCGGTGGTGGGCGGTGCGCCAACGGCTTCGATGGGGATACGAGCGGCGGGCTGGGTTGTCACGTGTGCGGCAATGACGCGGTCGAGGCGGAGCCAGCGAATCGCTTGACGAGTGTGGCAGTGCCCGACGAGGTACCAGTGTCCCCGGGTGCGGGCCAGGAGCACGGGATCGAGTTGCCGGGTGGTGGGCGTGCCATGCCGGTCGCGGTAGTTCACGACAAGGACGCGTTGCGCGTGGAGTGCTTGCTCGATCGCGTGTCGAGTCCGGGCATCGCCGGGTGTGTCGGTGTGGTCGATCCAGACACGACCGTTCAACGCGGTGGCATTTTCTCGTGCGCGGGTGTCCATCACGCTGAGCACCTTGACGAGGGCGGCGCGGGCGTGGCTGTCGAAGGGTTGTCCGCGGTGGGCGGCCACGGCGGCGGCGAGGCCGGAGACCTCGGCGTCGGTGAAGTTCACCGGCGGGAGGGTCGCGGCGGCGTCAACGACGTAGCCACCACCGGGTCCGGGTCGAGCCCAGACCGGGAAGCCGCCGTGTTGCAGAGCCGAAATGTCTCGTTTGATCGTGCGGACGCTGACCTCGAAGACCTCGGCGAGTCGTTCCGCCGAGCGCCCGACGGGCCCTGCGCGCCGCAGTTCCTCACGTAAGGCGTAGAGACGGTCGGTGCGGCTCATCCAGTAAATAGTGACATGCCGGTGACATCGCTGGGGGTGACGATGGTGTCATGAGCACTTCACGCGATCCGATCGTGTTCCTCAGTGGCGCGGGGCTTCCCGCCTGGATCTGGGATGACGTCCGCCGCGACCTCGGCGAAGGGCAGCAGACCTGTGTCGCTTCCCGACCGCAGGGCGGCCGAGCCCGGTTGGGCGACTACGCCCAGGCGGTCATCGATTCCGCACCGGCGGGTGGGTACGTGCTCGTCGCGCACTCGGCCGGTGGTGTGATCGGCGCCGAAGTCACCCGGCTCGTGCCCGAACGCGTCAGCGCGTTCCTGGCGATCAGTGCCGTGATCCCGCAGCCGGGAGGATCGTTCATCTCGGCGATGCCGGTGCCGAACCGGTGGGTGCTCAGTGCCGCGATGCGATTCGCCGGGACCCGGCCACCGGACTCGGCGATCAGACGTGGCCTCGCCCATGGTCTGGACGAGGAGGTCACCGATCGCATCATCGCCGACTTCACCCCAGAGTCACCCGCCCTCTACCGAGACCGGACCGCTCACCGGTCGTGGAGCGGGTGGCGCGGTTACCTGCGCACCACCGACGACCATGAGCTGCCGATGGCGCTGCAACAACGATGCGCCCAGCGACTCGGCGCCGCCTGGCAGAACGACCTGAACACGGGGCACCTACCGATGCTCGAAGACCACCAAGCCGTCGCGGCTGCAATCACGCGATTCCTCGATGCGCAGCCCCGCGCGCCGCGTGGCTGTCGTTGATGGCGACGCTGGTCACCCCCGGACGATGGTCGGCTGTCCGCGGTCGTGCTCCTCGAATGCGGCGAAGGCGAGCAGGTCGGCCACCTCGTCGACATGCTCGTGGAGCCGGCTGGTCGCGACGCGGAGGAAAGGCTTGTGCGGGCCGGAAAAATAGCGGCCTCCCGGAACGACCGCCACGCCGTGCGCGGCGAGTGTGACCAGTGCGGACCGTTCATCCTCGACGGGCATCCACAGGCTCAATCCTTCGGTGCCGCCCGTGCGTACGCCGCGGGCGGCCAGCGCCGCGGCGAGTGTTCGCCGCCGCGCTCGATACGTCTCGCCGGTCTCGGTGACAAGCGCGCGGGTGTGCGGGTCGTTGAGCAGGTGGGCGAGGCAGTTCTGCAGGATTCGGCTGGTCCAGCCGCTGCCGAACGTCCGATAGACGCGCGCCCGCTCGATCAGCGCCGCCGCGCCACCGAGGACGGCGAGGCGCAGGTCGGGGCCGTGCGACTTCGAGTACGAGCGGAGGAAGACCACCCGATCGGGAAAGACCGTGCCGAGCGTCTGTACCGGCCCGGGGGCGAGGTCGGCCATGCCGTCGTCCTCGACCACAAGGGTTTCCGAGCCACTTAGTGCGGCAGCGAGTTCCGCGCTACGTGCCGGGTCGACGCTGTGCCCGGTCGGGGAGTGGGCGTGCGGTTGGTAGATGAAGAGCACCGGCTTGCGGCGTACCGCGTCGGCCAGGGCGTCCGGCCGGGGACCGCGCCCGTCGCAGGGGACCGGGATCACCTCGGCGCCGACCGCGTCGAGGATGTCGAGCAGTCGTGGCGCGGTGGGATCCTCGACCGCCACCGTGTCACCGGTGACGACCAGAGCCTGGCAGAGCAGCAGCAGACCGTCGAAACCACCGTTGACGGCCAGCAGGCTCGCGGGCGGAAACGGCCACGTGGGGCGGACCGCGTCGGCGAGGCGCTCGGTGATCGGCACCCGGTGGTATTCGTTCAGCTCCCCGACACGCAGCGCCGCGGAGAGCGCGGCGTCCAGCGGCGGTAGCAGCGCGGTGTCCGGTACGGCGAGGCGGAGATCGTGCAGGAGGCGGTCGCCGTGCCGGCCGACCTCCTCGAAGCGGCGGGGGTGCGGTACGTCGGGTGGGCCGGTGACGACGGTGCCGGCGCGCCCCCGACCGGCGACCGACCGGCGCCGGCGCAGGAGGGACCAGGCCTCGGACACGGTGGCGGGGCTGACGCCGAGCTCCAGCCCGAGGGCGCGCACGGTGGGCAGCCGGGTCCCGGGTGGGATCGCGCCGGCGCGGATCAGCGCGGCGACGGTCGCCGCGATGCCCCGGGCGCTGCGGTCCTCGATCTGCGCGGCCAGCCACTGCGGGTCCACGTCGCTGGTGGAGGTGGCCAGTTGCGGGGGAGTCATGGCAGATAGTTCACCACATCGTGGGAAGAATGAACAGTAACAAAACGTCTATTGTCGGCCAGCCGTCTGAACTTTATCGTTGCCGGCGATGGCTACCTCACTTCACAGCCCGCTCCGCCTCGGCGTCCGGCCCTGGTCGCACCTGGTGCCGCTTGCGCTGGGCGAGGTCGGGGCACCCCCGCTCGACGTGCGCGTCGCGCGCCTCGCGGTGACGCCGGACCTGCTCGACGAGAGCGGCCTCGACGCCGGCGAGACCTCCTTCAGCCGGTACACCCTGGCCCGCGCGGCCGGCAACGACCGGCTCGTGGGCATCCCCGCCTTCGTCATGCGCGGGTTCCGGCACCGCTGCATCCTCGTACGCAAGGACAGCCCCGCCGCCGGCGCCGCCGACCTCGCCGGTGCCCGGATCGGCCTGACCGGCTGGCCGGACTCCGGCAACACCTGGACCCGCGCGGTGCTGCGCCGGGCCGGCGTCGACCTCACCGGCGTCGCGTGGGTGGTCGGGCCGCTCACCCCCGACGCGGCGGGCGGCGACCGCATGGGCGGGATGGCGCCGCCGCCGTGGGTACGGCTCGCCGAGCCGGGGGAGTCCCTCGTCGGAGGGCTCCTCGACGGCACGCTCGACGCGATCATGACGCCGTTCATGCCGCCGGGCTTCCATCGCGACGACACGCCGCTGCGCCCGCTGTACCGCGACTACCGCGCGGCCGAGGTGCGCTACGGCGAGGATGTCGGGTTCATCCCCGGCATCCACCTCATCGCCGTGAAGCGGGAGCACGTCGAGGCGCGGCCGGAGCTGCTCGCCGACCTGATGACGGCGCTGCGGGCATCGCAGCAGGCGTGGTGGGCCAGCTATCGCAAGCACGCCGACTCGACGCCGTGGGCGCTCGCCGAGATCGACGACACCGAGCGGCGCTACGGCCCGGACTGGATGCCGCACGGCCTCGCGGCGAACCGCTCGATGATCAGCGCCTTCTGCGCGGAACTGCACGCCCAGGGCATCGCCGAGTCGCCGATCGACCCGGACGTGCTGTTCCCCGAGTACACCAAGATCGCCATTGAGACGGGAGTGGAGTAGATACGCCTCGCGTTGGGCCAGCTCGCCGCCAGCGAGGACTGGCAGGTCAATCTCACCCAGTGCACGGCCCTGGTGGAGCGGGCCGCCGCCGGCGGGGCCGACCTTTTGGTCCTGCCCGAGGGGGTGCTGGCGCGGTTCACCGACGACTTCACCCGGCTGCGTACCGCCGCCCAGCCGCTGGACGGCCCGTTCGTCACCGGTCTCGCCGCAGCCACCGCCGGAACCGAGGTCACCGTGGTGGCCGGTGTCCACGAGCCGGGACCGGACGGCCGGGCGTACAACACCCTCGTCGTGCTGCGTGACGGGCAGATCATCGCCAACTATCGCAAACTGCACCTGTACGACGCGTTCGGTGCCAAGGAGTCCGACAACGTCATCCCCGCCGACGACCCGCCGGTGACCTTCCCCTGCGCCGGGCACACCGTCGGCCTGATGACCTGCTACGACGTACGCTTTCCCGAGTTGGCGCGGCTGCTCGTGACCGAGGGCGGCGCCGACGTTCTCGTCCTGCCCGCGGCGTGGGTCCGCGGACCGCTCAAGGAGCGGCACTGGGAGCTGATGGTCGCCGCGCGTGCCCTGGAGAACACCGTCTACGTCGCGGCGTGCGGCGAATGCGGCCCGCGCAACATCGGGCACTCGATGGTCGTCGACCCGCTCGGCGTCGTGGTCGGGCGCCTCGCTGAGGAGCCGGACCTGCTCTGGGCCGAGGTGTCGGCCGAGCGGCTTGCCCAGGCCCGGCGGCGGCTGCCCGTGCTCGACAACCGGCGGTTCTCCGTCGACCCCACCCCGACCCGGCCGCTCGCCACCACGACCGGCTGACAACAGCAACCCCTGGGATAAGAGGAACTATCACCATGCGCCGTACCACCATCGCAGTGACCGCCGTGTCCGCGCTGCTGTCGCTGTCGCTCGTCGGCTGCGCCAAGGACCCGTCCGAGACTCAGCCGGGCGGCGGGGGCGAAACCGCCACGCAGCAGCAGAACGCCGCGCTGCACGACAAGCTGCCCGACAAGATCAAGCAGGCCGGCAAGCTGGTGTCGGTCAACAGCGGCTCCTTCCCGCCCTACGAGATCGTCGGCAGCAACCGGGACCTCAGCGGTGCCGCTGCTGACCTGTCCGACGCGCTCGGCCAGGTGCTCGGCGTCAAGGTCGAGCACGTGACCGTCGAGGGTCTCTCCGGCGTGCTGACCGGCATCAAGGCCGGCCGGTACGACTTCGCCCTCGGCCCGATCGGCGACTTCCCCGAGCGCGAGGCCGACAACGACTTCGTCGACTGGGTGCAGGAGTTCGTCGTCTTCGCGGTGCCGAAGGGTAACCCGAAGCAGATCAAGGACCTCGACAGCGCCTGCGGCCTGCGGGTCGCCGTGATGGCCGCCGGCTCGGCCGAAAAGGTGATCAAGAACCAGGCGCAGAAGTGCACCGCAGAGGGCAAGCCGGCGATCGAGGTGCAGTCGTACAAGGACCAGCCGTCGTCGATCCTGTCGGTCAAGTCCGGCCGCGCCGACGCCTTCTTCTCCTCGCAGGCGCCGCTGACCTACTTCGTCGACCAGTCCAAGGGTGAGCTGGAGCTCGCCGCGGTCGGGCAGAAGAACGGCTTCGACGACCTCTTCCAGGGTGCGGTCGTGCCGAAGGACTCGGCGCTGCGTGACGTGCTGCTGGCCGGCCTGCAGGAACTCTTCGACAACGGCACCTACGCCAAGATCATGGCGAAGTGGGGTCTCGACGGCAACAAGCTAGACAAGCCGGGCGTCAATCTGGCCGGCAGCAAGGGGTGAGTACCGTGGCCACGAACGCCCCGGCTACCCGGGACGCCGGCGATGGCGTCGCCGGCATCGCCAAGCCGGTCGACGTCGCACATGCCGTGCCCCAGCGGCATCCGCTGCAGTGGGTGGCGACCGTTGTGGTCGCCGTCCTCGCCGCGCAGCTGATCCACATGCTGGTGACCAATCCCAACTTCGAATGGGACGTGGTCCTCCAGTACTTCAACACGGAGTCGGTCGCCCGCGGCCTGTGGACCACGCTGAAGCTCACCGTCATCGCGATGGCCGTCGGCATCGTGCTCGGTGTGCTACTGGCGGTCTGCCGGCTCTCCACGAACTGGCTGTTGCGGTCCCTCGCCGCGCTCTACATCTGGTTCTTCCGCGGGGTGCCGGCGCTGGTGCAGCTCATCTTCTGGTTCAACATGTCGGCGCTGATGCCGCGGGTGTCGATCGGCATTCCGTTCGGGCCCGAGTTCGCGCACTGGGAGACCAACGCGCTCATCACCCCGCTGCTCGCTGCGATCCTCGGCCTCGGGCTGAACGAGGGCGCCTACATGGCCGAGATCGTCCGGGGCGGCCTTATGTCGGTCGACCAGGGGCAGACCGAGGCGGCGCAGGCGCTGGGCATGAGCCGGACGCGGACCCTCTTCCGGGTCGTCCTGCCACAGGCGATGCGCTTCATCGTGCCCCCCACGGGCAGCCAGGTGATCAACATGCTCAAGGCGACGTCGCTGGTGAGCGTGATCGCGCTCAGCGACCTGCTCTACACCGTGCAGTCCATTTACAACCGCACCTTCCAGACGATTCCGCTCCTGCTCGTGGCGTGCGTCTGGTATCTGGTGATCACGTCGATCCTCTACGTCGGGCAGTCGTTCATCGAGCGGCACTACGCCCGCGGGAGCAACCGCAACGCACCGACCCGGTACCGCGACGTCCTCAAGATCCGTCGTAAGCCGGCTGTGCCGAGGGTGGAGGTGCCGTCATGACAGCTGCCGGCCAGCCGCTGATGTCGGCTCGAGGAGTGCGCAAGCAGTTCGGGCCGCTGGAGGTGCTCAAGGGCGTCGACCTCGACGTGCACCCTGGCGAGGTGGTGGTGATCCTGGGCCCTTCCGGCTCCGGAAAGTCCACCTTCCTCCGCTGCGTCAACCACCTCGAGCGAATCGATGGCGGCTCCGTGACCGTGGATGGCGAGCTCGTCGGGTACGAGCAGCGCGGCGCGCGCATCCACCGGCTGCCCGAGCGGCGCGTCGCCCGGACCCGGCGCCAGATCGGCATGGTGTTCCAGCACTTCAACCTCTTCCCGCACCTGACGGTGCTCGGCAACGTCATCGAGGCGCCCGTCGGGGTGCTGCGCGAGCCCAGGGCGAAGGTGACCGAGCGGGCGCGTGCCCTGCTCGACAAGGTCGGTCTGGCGGACAAGGCGGACTCGTTCCCTCGGCAGCTGTCGGGTGGCCAGCAGCAGCGCGTGGCCATCGCCCGGGCGCTCGCCATGCGCCCCAAGCTGATGCTCTTCGACGAGCCGACCAGCGCGCTGGACCCGGAACTGGTCGGTGAGGTGCTCGCCACGATGCGGGACCTCGCCGCGGACGGGCTGACGATGATCGTGGTGACCCACGAGATCACGTTCGCCCGCGAGGTCGCCGACCGCGTCGTCTTCATGGACGGCGGCACGATCGTCGAGAGCGGTACGCCCGCCGAGGTGCTCGATCGGCCTGCCAACCCGCGTACCCGGGCCTTCCTCTCACGATTCCTCCCGGCTGGACAGTCGGCCGCCTGAGCCCCAGCTCAGTGACCGCCGTCCATCGCCGGGAATCGGTGGGCGGCGGCCTGGGGGAGCAGATTGGGAGCAGCGCGGTGCACTGAACGGCGCTGTACTGCATCGAACGGCGCTCAACTGCGCCCAACGACACCCGTTCCCGCCTGCTGCTTCGCATTTGCGCAGATCAGAGGCGGTGCAGCGTCCTGCTTCACATGGAGTGCTCAGCGGTTTTTCGCAGCAGTGGACGGCAATCTATGTCGCCTGGCAGGGGAGCATGCGCAGGTCACGGCGGTAAGGAGCCGTTCGATGACCTGGCCTTGCAAGTGGGAGCAGGTTGGGTGCTGGTTGGCGAAGCGTCACCGCGCCCGAAGTGCACATCGACACCGGACCGGGGACGAGGGCTGTGACCTGCGGTGATGTGGTCGAGCGGTGCGGCGTGACCTCCCAGAGAACACCGAAGAGGTCACGCTCCGCTGGTCCCGCTTGGCTCGTATCGGTCGCGGGGCCGTCAAGCCAGTGCAGGAAGGATGACCCGTTCCAGCACCGTGAGCGGGGTCCGCCACTGGTCGGGGTCGTCGTAGTTGCCGGCGGTGACGGCCACGGTGAGGTCCAGGTCGGGCAGGACGAACAGGCGCTGGCCGCCGTTGCCCATGCCGGACACCAGCCGATGGCCCTCGATGGATTCGACGTACCACTGGTAGCCGTACTGCGCACCCCAGGTGGTCTGCAGGCGTGGTTGGAGCATCGTACGGATCCAGTCGGAGGGGACGATCCGATGACCGTCCCAGGTTCCCTCGGCCAGCACCAGTTCGCCGAGCCTGGCCAGGTCGCGGGGTGCGAGTCGCAGCCCGGACGCGGCTGAGGCCACGCCGTCCGCGCCGGTCATCCACTCGAAGCTGCCGATGCCCAGCGGCGCGAACAGCACGGCCTGCGCGTACTGCGGCAGCGACTGCCCGGCGCCGTCGGCGATCAGTCGGCCGAGCAGAGCCGTGGCACCGCCGCAGTAGGTCCATCGGGTGCCGGGCGGCTCGAGGATCGGCCGCTCCAGGATGTACCGATACCGGTCCGGCGCCAGCTCCATCGCGATCTCGGCGTTGGCCGGACTGTTGTACGGAAGATCCTCGCGCCATTCCACGCCCAACGACATTGTCAGCGCGTGCTCGACGGTGAGCCGGGCACGCTGGGGGTCGACCGCCAGGTCGGGGTACTGCGGGAACAGCCGCAGGAGCGGCTCCGCCGGCGGCGGAACCAGCCCTTCGCCGAGCGCAACGCCGTACAACAGCACGGTCACGCCCTTGGTGACGGACCGGATGTCGTGCAGCGTCTCGGGCCCGAACTCGACGACGCCCAGCGAGTCGCCCCAGGCGAAGTCCTCGCCGGCTCCGTAGTACTCCAGCAAGGTTTGACCACCGCGAACCGCCACGACGGCGTGCAGACCGCCGACCTGGCCAGCTTGGAGTACTTCGTCGAGACGGTCACGCAACTGCATCGTCATTGGCACTCCGGAGGGGATGGCGGCCAGCGGAACAGCATGCTCGTTATACCGGAATTTCCGCTTTGGGAGCGGCCCGGGTGAGAGAGCCCCGTCCGCCGCAGCCAGAATTCGTTCGTGAGAGACGGCGCTCCGGCTCTAGGACGGCCGGGGCTCCGCCGGCGGGTCACGGTGCGTGGGTGGTCGCGGTAGGCCATCCCGCCTGCCCGCGACCCGGGCCGAGCAGACCACCGCCCAGCGCGCGAAGCGAGTTCAGGCCAAGCAACTCGCAACACAGTGGACCGAGGCCGAGATGCAACGGCAATGGACGACCCGATGCGAATAGCAGGCAGCCTGGCAGCAATACCTCGACCAACGGTGGCAGCAACTGTGCACCAACGCGCCCGAGCGGTTGTCCTGGACACGCTGGAGGAAGCTGTCGAGGACACCGGAGCACCCAGCGCCGCCATCGGCGTCATCGCTGACGCGGTCTCCGTGGTGCTCGCGCCTGACGTGGACCAGGTCGTGCCCAAGGTATGCCCACCACCACCCCGGCAGTGAGGTCTTCTCGGCAGCGTGACGTCGCGGTGTGTGACGGGGTGCGGGTGCCGCTCGTGGCCTAGGTCTGCGGTGCCAGGGTGCGTAGGACGTCGAACTCGTTGCCCTCGGGGTCTGCCATGACCACCCAGTTTCGGTCTGAGCCCTGGCCCACATCCGTCTTGGTGGCGCCGAGGCCGAGTAATCTGGTCACCTCGTCCGCGGTGCTGCCGTCGATTGGGCTGACATCGAGGTGAAGCCGGTTCTTCACCGTCTTGCCCTCAGGTACCTGGACGAACAGCAGGGTGGGCGGCATCTGGCGGGCCCGAACATCCTCGACGGTTGGCACCCACGAGCCGATCTCGACCTTGCCCTCGCTCCGGTCGATCACCTTGAAGTCCAGGACCTCGCACCAGAAGGCCGCGAGTCTCTCCGGATCGTGGCAGTCAACGGTCAACTCGGTGAACCTACTTGTCATGACTCTCCCAGATAGTGCGGACGGGGCTCAGAGTATTGGCCAGACCGCCCGTCCGACAGGTCTGCGAAGATCACGTTCCGGAACCCAGACGCTTGTGCAGGTTGGCGATGCCGGCAGCGGCATCGGTCAATGTGTGGCCGGACAGTTTGGCGGCGGTGAACCGTTGGTAGGCCAGTACGGGTAGGGGTTGCGGGTAGGCGTGGCCGAGTAGGGCTGGCACCTCGTACGCGCCGAGGGTGAACGCGAAGATCAGCACCGACACCGCCAGGATCGGCTTGCGCGCCGACGGCGTGTGGCGGTCGTCGAAGTGGGCGACGGGCAGGTCAGCGATCGGCCAGTCAGCATCGAGGCAGCCCGGCCGGGCATCCTGGCCCGCCCATGGACGGGCGGGCCGGGATTGTCCCGTGCGGATCAGGCATCAGGTGCGGAACGGCCCGGTCACGCAGTAGGTGATGCCGCCGGACGAGGAGCCCGTGGTGCCGCGCTGGGACGAGAAGTAGAGCCGATCGCCGGCGGGGGTGAAGGCGGGGCCGGTGATTTCCGACGAGCTCTGTCCAGTGATCCGCAGGAACACCGAGATCGTGTCGTCCGGGGTGATCATGCAGATCTCCATGTTGCCGCCGTCCTCGGCGACGTAGAGGTCTCCGAACGTCGAGCCGGTGACGTTGTCGACCCCGGTGAGCGGCGCCGGGCCCGGGTTGACCAAGCTGTCGTCGTAGGCCAGTTCGTAGGTGTTGTTGGCGAGGTTGACCTGCCAGACCCGGTTGTCGCCCTTGGTGGTGAACCAGACGGTGTCGTTGGCGTAGTGGCAACCCTCTCCGCCGTTGAAAACCTTGGCGCCGGAGACCTGTCTGCGGGTGACCGTGGGTGATCCGTCCGGGTCGGGAACGGTGGCCCAGGTGAACGTGCCGGACGTCGCGGTACCGGCCACGAGGACCTGCAGGGTGCCGGTGGAGAGGTCGCCCCAGGTGGTCGGGACGAATCGGTAGAACCGGCCGTCGGTTTCGTCCTCGGTCAGGTAGATGACCTTGCGGACCGGGTCGGCGGCGGCGGCTTCGTGCTTGAACCGGCCCATGGCCGGTCGTGCGACGGCCGTACCGCCCAGGGGGTAGGTCTCCCAGACGCGGCCGAGGCTGATCTCTTCGCAGGACAGCCAGGTGTTCCACGGGGTCTTGCCGCCGGCGCAGTTGTTGTTGGTGCCGGACAGGATGCGGGAGGCGCCGGTGATTTGGCCGTTCGAGTTGAACGAAATCATCGATGCGCCACCGCCCGACGTGGCGCTGGTCTCGGCGTTGGAGACGTAGATCCAGCCGGTGCCGTGCGGGATCACGGCGCCACCGTCCGGCGCGCTGTGCCAGACGTACGACGTGCCGGGCACGACCTGACCGGACCGCGCAATGACCTGGCTGGTGAAGCCAGCCGGCACTTGGATGCCGTTGGCATCGGCGGCCTGCAGCGGACCATAGGGGCTGGCGGCGTTCTGCGCCGGTGCCGCGTACGCTGTGGACCACGCCGTGAACGGCAGGACCAAACCACCCGCTCCGGCCACCGTTGCCCTCAGTAGTGTGCGCCGATCCATGAACCCTCCTCGATATCGGGTACAGAGAACATAGGAGTGGTTTGCCAACTAGCGGCGGAGCGTGAGGTGAACGGCGCGCGGCGACCGCTTGGCGATCGGTGGACGGCAATGCGACAGCCGGGCGGGTCAAACCCGGAGACATGCAGCATCGCCGATGCGGGCGAACATCCCGAGCTCGATGCACACGCGAAGCGGCCTGCTCCAGATGCCCTGGAGCAGGCCGTTTCGCGCTTGCGGGCGGCCTGAGCTCAGCGGAAGCGCGGATCGTTCCGGGCCCGGGTGTCCACGGTCAGCGACATCGCCCGCGCGATGTCATCCCAGGAGACGTAGGAAAAGTTCGTGGCGTCGCGCTCGCCGTCCACGTCGGGCCCGGTCTCGGGCTCGTCGTGCGTGACGAGCAGGCCCTGCCGGTAGTCGCCGACGGGGCGGTTCGTCACGGCGAGTCCGTCGGAGCCGTTGATGTCGTCGGCGCCGTCGACACCCGTGACCCGGAAGCTGCCCACCGCTTGGTTCGCGCCTTGGCGCTCGTAGACCGCGAAGGTGTCGTCGCCCTGGCTCGACACGAGCACGTATCCGGTCGAGCCGGGCCCGTAGTAGAGGTCGACGCCTTCGGCGTCAGCCGTGAGGAGGTTTCCGCCGTTGCCCTTGGCGTTCGGGTCGACCGGCTGGCATTCCTCGGTCTCGCTGTCGTAGACAGCGTGGATCCCGAAGTCCTTGACCCGGTCGATGAGCTTCGGCTGGCTGGCCGGTCCGAGCGGCAGTTGCAGCCGCCACAGGCCGACGTCCTCCTGCGCGGCGTAGAGCATGCCCGACGCCTGGTCCACCGCGACGCCCTCGAGCTGCGGCAGTACGCCTGGCTCCTCGCAGGGAACCCAGGTCGTCCCGTCCGGCAGCCGGAAGGTGCTCGGCAGGTCGAGGCGCTGGATGTCGGTGTAGCCAAGCTTGCCGCCGATCTCCACGATCCGGGCGGTCGCGATGGTCGTCCTCCCCTCCTGGGTGACGACGGCGTACGTCTCGCCGGGCCGCGGCTGCCAGACGGCGAGGCCGTACGCGGTGCGCTCCTCGTCCACGGCCTGGCGGTCGAGGTTGAACAGGAACCTCTGGTCGGTGGCGGTAACCTCGGCCAGCGGGGTGCGCGCCGCCGCGCCGGCCGGGTCGATGACGAAGAACCGCAGCTGGTCGTTGTAGCGGTCGGACACGACGGCGACGTCGGCCTGGCGGCCCGCCAAGCTGACGCCATAGGCGATGTCGACGTTGTTGTAGCGGCCCGTGGCGGTGTCGACCCGCGGTGCCTCGGTGGCCGGCAGCGACTGTAGCTCCCGCGAGCGCATGTCGTAGACGCGGAGACCGCCTTCCTTGGCCGTCACGATCACTAGCGAATTTCGGGAATCCGCCGGGTGGACCCAGATAGCCGGATCGTCACCGGAGGCATTCCCGCCAGCCTCGTCGTCGTACAGGACCGGGGTTTCGCTGTCGGTGGTCACGACCGCGGGTTGTGTGGTGGCGGCACTGGCGTGGGGCGGCGCGAGCAGCGCGGCGACGACGGCACCCACCGCGACCATGGCGTTCAACGTGTACGTCACGGCAGCCATTTTTCGGAACGGAGATTGCCGCCGATGGGAGCAGCGGTTGCCGTGGATGAAACTCGGCGCATACCCAGGTTTCGGCGGCCCCTCCGCCCACCATTCAATCGAGGCCTTTCCGTATGTGGTGCGGGCTGGAAGTGCTGTCGGCGATTACTGTGGAGTGTGAAGGAGCGGGTGAGGTTGATTTCGGGTCCGAGCCAGCGACGCAGCCGAGTCGCTCGTCTTCCGAGATCATCACCACCGGCTCCGCGGCGCACAGGTCGGGAGAGCGCATTGGTCGTTCCGGTCGGGTAGCTTCGCCGGGTGGTTGATCGAGCGGTCCGACCCGGCGATGTCGCCGCGATGCGGTTGTCAGACGGTGGATTTGGGGCATGCCAGGTCACCGGGGTCGAAGGCCGTGTGGCCTCGGCGTACGCGCTGCGATGGCACTCGGTAGATCGGCCGAGCCTGGACGAGCTGCGCGGCGTTGAGCCGCTGGCGCTTGACCATCATGCCCATGACGGGCGGCTTGCTCACTTGTCGATTGGCAGCTGGCATGCGGTGCCGCCGGGGTTCCCCTGGAGGCAGTGAAGTCCGCCTACCGCGCGGCCGCCACTCGCGGTCAGGCCGACGTCGACTTCGGCGCCGGGGCGGCGACGCTCGGCGCGGCCACGTCTCGACTGGACCTGAGCGGTGAGGGGCCGATGCGGGTGCCTACGCCCGGGCCGGTGCGGTGGTCCGCTCTCGATCAGCTGCCCGGCGCCCGGCCCGGCTGGGCGGCGTCCAGACCGACGTGGGGGCGTCGGCCAGGCCGTTCGATCCTCGCTGAGTACCTACCCCGGTCGTCGCGGCGGCCGTCAGCGATCCTGGCCGGTCGTTTCCTCGGTGCCGATGGCGCGTTGACCAACTTGGGGGACTGTCCACCATGAGGATCTCCTGATGGTTCGTCCGATGACCCCGATGCCGGCCGTCGCGTCACCGCCCCCGTGTAGCGGCGCGCTGGGTTGGAGCAGTGAGGCCGTGCTTGGACGTCTGCTGGATGGCCGCTACAAGACTGAAGGGCTGCTGGGCAGCGGCGGCATGGGTGAGGTATGGCGGGGTCGCGACCTGCGCCTGGACCGCCCGGTGGCGATCAAGGTGCTCGCCGCGGCCGGTCTGAAGGAGCCGATGGCCGCGGAACGCTTCGACCGCGAGGCCCGTGCGGCGGCCGGGCTGACCCATCCGCATATCGTCGCTGTCTACGATTTCGGCACCGAGGACAACGACTCCTATCTGATCATGGAATTGGTGGAGGGGCGGACCGTGTCCGCACTGCTCGCCGACGGCCCGCTCCCCGTCCTGCAGGCGTTGTCGATCGCCGCGCAGGCCTGCGACGGGATCGCCGCCGCACACCTGGCCGGGGTGGTGCACCGTGACGTGAAGCCGGGCAACTTGATCGTCACCGCCACCGGCACAGTGAAGATCTGCGACTTCGGCATCGCCCGCCTTCCTTGGGCAGAGGGGGAGAACACCCTCACCGAGCCGGCGACCAAGCTTGGCACCAGCTCCTACATGTCTCCCGAGCAGGCCCTCGGCCAGCCGGCGGACCACCGCAGCGACCTGTACGGGCTGGGCTGCACCCTCTACGCCATGCTCGCCGGCGGTCCGCCGTTCGCCGGCGAGCCGCTCAGTGTGCTGCATCAGCACGTCAACGAGCCACCCCCGCCGCTGCGCGAGCGCCGGCCCGACGTACCCGTCGAGATGGACGCCCTGGTCGCCGAACTGCTGGCCAAAGATCCCGCCGACCGGCCGCAGGACGCGGCCGAAGTCCGGGACCGCCTCGCAGCCCTGCTGCCTCGGGCCGGCACGCCGGTTTCCCTCGTGTCGGTCACGCCAGCTGACCGGGGCCGGCCGGTACGGTCCACGCCGGTGACCGCTTCTCCACCCAGGCCGGACGCAGGCGGCCCGGCACGCCCCAGGCCGGGCCCGGCACTGCATCGGCGCGAGATGCTGCTGATGGCGGCCCTGCTCGGCGTCGCGCTGCTCGCCTTGACCGGCGTTACGCTGCTCGACCGCGGCGACCACAGCTCTGCCGCGGGGCCGACCACGCCGCCGGCATCGGCCACCACCGTCGTGGCGCCCCGCGTGCCGGCCGTGCCGCTCACCGTCGCGCCCGCCACGCCCACGCTGCGCACCGTCGCGTCCGCCACCCGCAAACCGGCCGGCCCGACACCGAGCCCTCGGGCCACCTCGCGTAAGCCGAGCCCCACTCCACCCGCTGACCCGATAGCCGGCATGCGCCAGTCGATCCGGGAGCAGGTGGACGCCGGCCGGTTGAACCCCGATGCCGCGAAGGACCTACACACCAAGGTCGACGCGATCGCGAAGGAGATCGCCCAGAGCGACCCGGACCAGGCCGAGGACCAGCTCAAGAAGCTGCGTGACAAGCTCGGTGACCTGCGACGCGATGGCAAGCTCACCGCCGACGGCTACGACGCCCTGACCATCGACGCCGACCAGATCGCCGCCGACCTGCGGTAAAGATGTGAGGTAGCTCCTGCTGCCACGGGCCGACGACTTGGCCTGGTCGTGACCGGTCGGCGCTTTCCGCTTGCGGTGGCGGCAGGTAGTCGACGGGATGCTCCGGGGGGAAGCCCGGGCCGGCCATGCCCCGAACCAAGATTGAGCCCCCTGGGAAGCTAACTGGCTGCGCTCGCAAGGCTCGGTGCACGGCCATGATTAAGGCCTGCCGAGTACGAACAATTGTCACTATGGGGCGCCGGCCGGGGTCGCAAGAATCGTCATTCTGCGACCCGCCGCGCCTCAGTCCCCGATGGCAGCCGGTGGGGGAGTGCCGCCGTCCTGCGCCCGCCACTGACCGGCGCTGTCGGCGCGCAGCAGACGATCAACCATCTGCTCGGCGTCCGGCTCCGTATCGAACTCCCAGCGCAGAACCTTGCCCGTCTCGGTGTCGCCGGCGCGGGCGATCACCGTCCAGCGCGTTTCGCGGACCAGCCACACGTCGCGCCGGGTCAGCCGCCCCCAGTGAGGTCGGGCCGAAGCGCGGTGCCGGGCTTTCGTCCGGTCCGTTTCTTCGGCCCGCCTCCCGAACCGGACGTGCAACTCTCGCTGCATCCGGCTCTCCACGGACTCACGTCGGCTGGGTCAGGCGATGTGTCGGGGGCGTCCAGGGGTTGGGGATCACGCTGCGGCGTCGGTACCGGGTGACGGTGACCGAGGCCGGGTTGAACAGGGTGAGCTGTCCGTCGGTGATCGTCCATCCGCCGGCCATGAAGCGCCGTCGGAGTTGCTTCCACGTCAGGCCCTTGTGTCGTTTGCGGATCCAGATCGCTGTCCGGCGCCAGGTGAAGGCGCCGAGGTAGCTGAAGGTCCGTTTGGACACGCCGTGCTTGAAGTAGTTGCTCCACCCGCGTAGTACGCCGTTGACGCGTTCCAGCAGGGCGGTCAGGTCGGCTTGTGCTGAGCTGTGGGTGAGCGTGCGGACCTTGTCCTTGATCGCGGTGACCGCTTTCTTGGACGGGTATGTGTATACGCAGCGTCTACCCGTGCCTCGTTTCCGGTGCCGCTGGATGCGGAACCCGAGGAAGTCGAAGCCCTCGTCGATGTGGACCACCCACGCCACCATCAGGAACGCGGGATCGGTGACAAGGTTGAACAGATCATCAAACCGGCGAGACCGATCCTCGCCTGCCCAACGATGCAGCTTGGTCTGAATCTCCAGTACCCGCCGCCACGCCTCGTCGAGGCTCGGCCACGGCGCGCCGGTGTTCACCAGCGACCTCCTGGCATGACAGTCCCTCCCTGCGAACCCGCTGCCCGCCTTCGCCATGCAGACGGCTCTCCCGCCCTCGGACTACTACGCGGACTCCGCCCCATCGAGGTGCCCCGGCAGGACAACATGCCCTCCCATCTCCGCCACGCTGGCCGCGTCGCGGTGGATCCGCACCCAGACGGTTCCCACGTTCACCACCGATCGATCGACGGAGGAGGTGCCCAACTTTGCCCCTGCGGCCCGTTGCGGGTACGCCGTAGACCTTCTCCGCAACCACCACGACGAGGGGATCAACCCCGTCGTGGAGCCCACCCGGACGGCGCTAGCCCGGATGATTCGTCCGCGATCCCGGCCCATATCCGCGGAATTTGAGCCGGTGGTGGAATTAAGAGGCGTTACACGTCGGTTCCTCACGTACACCTTTCCGTCTCGCTTGCCGAACCTGGGCCGTCTGGCAGTACCAACCCACCCCGGCGTCGTCGAGGCCGCTTCCCACCCTCCCGCGCGTTCCCGCGGTCAGGCTGCCTCCAGCTTCACGCCCACTGCTACGACAGCAGACGGGTGAAGGTCTCCCACCTCCACTCGACCGATAGCGCCTCGTGGCGCACGACACCGTTCCACCACCGCCGTACTACCTCCTGCACCCCCGCGATCGTACATACGTTCGATCTGGTGGGAAGCTCGGGTGGCGAGCGTGTCTCGCGCGCCCGTAGTGGCGGGTCAATCGCAGCGATCCTCGGCGCCTCGGCCGTAGGGCTCGCAACAGTCCGGGCGGTGTCGGTACACCCGAAGATCACGCCCGTCCCGGTGGGCGAACTCCGGCGTGATCTCGTACAAGCAGGCCTGCCAAACGACGGTCTCTCCGCCGCCGGACACCTGCTGGCCGTCACCCGGCCCGCCGCGCAGCAGCACCTCCACCCTCCGACCGTAGGTGATCGGCGGGGGCCGGGCCCGAACTCAACCGATCACCCCCGAGGATTTCCGGGCCCAGGTCGAGACGAACTTGTTCGGTCCGCTGAACGTCACCCGGGCGGTTCTGTCGGTCATGCGTGCCCAGCGGTCGGGGCTGGTCGTTTCGATCTCGTCGGTGGCCGGGTTCGTCGGCGCGGAGTTCACCTCGGCGTACGCGGCGGCGAAGTTCGGCCTCGAAGGCTGGATGGAGTCGCTGACGCAAGGAGGTCGCCGTTCGGGATCCGAACCATGATCGTCGAGCCCGGCTTCTTCCGCACCGACCTGCTCATCCCGGAGTCGACTGGCTACACCGAGTCGAGCATCGACGACTACGCCGAGCACCAAGCAGACCGTGGACGCATGGAAAGGCATGAACGGCCTGCAGGGCGGCGACCCCGCAAAGCTCGCGGCGGCGCGGGTCCAGCTCGTCGGCTCCGCTGAGCCGCCGGTGCGCTGGGCCGCCGGCTCTGACGCGGTCGCTGCGCTGGAGTAGAAGGCGAAGACCCTGCTCGACCAGGCCGGCGCGCGACCTGTCCTCGTCGCTCGCGTACGACAACGCCTGAACGGCTACCTGCACACCGATCCGGAGGACATCGCCGGCGTCGCCACGCAACTGCGGCTGTACGACCTCACCCGGCGGCGCACCGGGGCGGTGGCCGACGGGGTGGGGCTGGTGTTCTGCCGGGGCGACGTGCTCTGGTGGTCCACCGGCGGGCGTACGGTGACCGCCTGGCAGACCCTGGACCTACCCTGACCTGAGCCGGGCGGTGCCCCCGGCCGGTCAGACGTTCACGTGGAAGTGCACCGCGAAGTAGCCGGTGTTCGCCGTGGAGTTGGACGCCTCCACGCCGACCCACCCGTGGAACGTCCCAGTGTCGCCGATCACCTGGAGCTGCGGCTTGCGGTGCGAACCACCGGTGTAGCAGGTGCTCGACGTCAGGCAGGTGCACCAGTGCTCGTAGAAGTTCCGCCGGCCCGCTCCCGCGAGGTAGTAGCGGATCGGGGAGGACGTCGCGCCATTCGGGCAGGACGAACAGGTGGCGGTCGGGGGGCTGAGCCAGCTCAGGCAGTTCCCGTTGCATCGGGCGAACGACCGGAGGTCCATCCCGCTGGGGCCGGCGGCACCGGTGCTTCCGCTGTAGCCGGCGTACCGGCCGGTGTACTGGGTCAGCGGGATGTTGCTGACCGGCGTGTACGCGTCGTTCGAGGCGGAACTGCCGAAGCCCCAGCCGACGGTGACCCCGTAGTTGGAGCTGACGAAGTCGAGCCGGGCCAGGTCGCTGGCGGGCTGGCTGACCGCCCAGGTTTCCTGGACGCCCTCGCTCCAGGTGATGGTGATGCTGTCACCGGAGTTGGTGTACGTGCCGCTCAGGGACTTTACGACACCACCGGGCTGGAACCCGGCGGCCGTCCGCACCTCGCAGTCGTGGCCGGTGCAGCCGGTCGTCCGGATGCCCGTGCCGGCGGCCCCGACGACGGTGGCCCGGTTCCAGTACCAGAAGCTCTCGGTCACCGTGCCGTCGCCGAAGAAGTAGTAGGTCGCCAGCCGGACCCAGACCGGACTGGTGGCGGGCGCGCCGGCGGCGGGCATGGCCCCGAGCGCGACGCTGTAGATGCGCCGCCCACCGGGGTAGTCCACCGCCTGCGCGGGCGCCGGCAGGACGACCGCTCCCATCGTCAGCGCCAGCAGCGCGGCGGCGAGATACCGCCAGGTGATCCTCCGTCGACGACCCATACGTCACTCCCCCTATGACCGACCGTTGGCATATCGTATCTGATCGATACCGACCGGATGGTCCCGCGGCGCGGGACGCCCAGGACAGCCGCGCCGGGTCAGGGGCCGAACGGGTCGGGCCGACGTTCCAGGAGTTCGTGCAGGGTCTGCCGGATGGTCTCCCGGACCTGGTCGGCGAGGTTGAACACGACCGGTGGAGCGTCGGCCGTGTCAGTCAGGTGCGCGGTGGGGATCGGCGGGCAGAATTCGACCAGCCACTTGCTCGGCAGCGTCACCAGGCCCAGCGGCCCGATATCGAGCTGCACCGCTCGTCGAATCGAGCTGGGCGCGCTTGTTGCGGATGTGTCGCAGGCTCTCCTCGAGCGCGGCGAACTCGCCGAGCCACTGGCATCCGGGGGCCTCGGTGAGTCGATCTTTCGTGTTGCTTGGTGAACGTGTAGGTCTGTGAGGACAAGCGGGCCAGTTGGGCGTGCAGGGTGGGCTGGTTGCCTCTGATGGTGAGGGGCCCGTGAGCGCCGCGTTCGGTTCGGCGAGGTAGGCGACATGCTCGCGCTGCCAGCGCAGCGTATCGGGCGATCACCACGGTGTCGCTCAGGTCGCTGAGCTAGGCCCACGTTTCAGAAGTCGATCACGCTTGCGGCGGACGGTCTAGGTCCCGTCTGGAGTTGTGATCACGGTGGTGTGGAGGTCGGCCGGTCGGCCGCTCCATCCTTGTAGAACGGTGGCGTGACGCGCCGGGCGCTGAGTGACGACGAGGGGGCGTTGGTTGAACCCCCGTTCCTGCCGATCGGGGCCTACGGTCCGCGGCGGTCGCGGGACCAGTTCGAGGGCGTGATCTGGCGGTTTCGTACCGGGCAGCCAATGGCGGGAAATGCCGGTTGGCTGGAGCCAGGCTGTGTCTGGTTTCATCCCGTGTCGCGCTGCTAGAGCACGCGGTCGGGCGTGAGGATGTGGGCATGAGTTCATCGCAGCCCGTCGCCGGCCCCGGGCCCGAGCCGGGCACGACCGCGGGCGGGCCGGTGAATGCTGCTGGCGCGCGGTCCAGGCCCCCATCGCCGGATGCGCCCGAGTCTTCCCCGGATCACCGCTACCTGCTCGACAACGCCCGGGTGGAGGCGGGCGAGCGGTTCACCTGGCTGGCCGAGCTGTTCGACGGTGTCACGCGTGGGCACTTCGACAGGCTAGGAGTGAGGGCGGGCTGGCGCTGCTGGGAAGTTGGTGCCGGAGGCCCCAGCATTCCCGAGGCACTCGCCACGGCCGTCGGACCAACCGGTCACGTGCTGGCCACGGACATCAATCCGGCCTGGCTGGACCCGCACGGCGGGTACGAGGTGCTCCGGCACGACATCGTCGGGGACCCGCCGCCGCAGCCAGGCACGTTTGACCTGGTACACGCGCGGCTCGTGCTCGTTCACGTGCCCGACGTGCCCGGCGTTGGCTACGATGGTGGCGGCGCTGCGGCCCGGCGGTTGGCTATTGGTGGAGGATGCCGACACCGAGCTGCAGCCGCTGGCCTGCCTCGATGAGATTGGCCCGGCGCAGCGGCGCGCCAACCGGCTGCGGCGCGCCGTCCGGGAGTTGATGACCCGCCGCGGCGCCGATCTGCGCTACGGCCGTACGCTGCCGCGGGCGTTGCGTGCGGCGGGCCTGGTCGATGTCACGGCGGCCGGCTGCTTCCCGGTCGGCGGGGTAGCCTGCGACCGGCTGGAGACCGCGACGGTGCGCATGGTCCGCGGCGAGTTGCTCGCCGCAGGGCTGGCCAACGACGTCGAGATCGACGCGCACCTGGCCGCCGTCGATGCCGGCGAGCTCGACCTCACCCTCGCGCCGCTGATCTCGGCATGGGGACGCCGCCCAGGCTAAGCCTGAATCCGTGGGATCGGGTCGACGTGCGGGGCGTGGGACGACGTCCGCGAATCCCTACGCAGCTTCGCCTCCAACTCCGCGACCCGCTGCGTCAACACCTCAATCCGCGCGTCCCGCTCGGCCAGAGCCTGCTCCAACCGGGCAAGCCGCTCCAGCAGCCTCACAACCACCAGCGAGTCGGACACGACGGTCAGGATGACTCAAACCACCACCAAGATTAAGCCAGGCCGCCAAAACAGTTACGTCTTGTGAGCAACTCCGAGGGCGGTGTACGGTGACAGCCAACACAAAGGACCAAGGAGTTTATCCATGATGGACGGCGACCAGATGCGTTGTTGCGCAGCTTTCGCTGACCCTCAAGTCGCTCGTTACTGTCTGCTTATCGGTGCTGTTGGCGGCTAGTCACCACCTCGGTGGTGCTTGGTTTGTGGTCTTTCTTCCAATGTGACTGCCGGAATTAGAACTCGCCTTTGTCTCGGGATTCTTCCTCTCATCGCGATTGAATGCACTGCCGTTCCGCCCGACGAAACGCGTCCTTCCGTGGGGGAGGTCGCGGCTCGTGTGTCAACTACTGCCCCTGGCCCGACTAATGCCTGGTTCAACAAGCTGGGCCCCGAGGCGCTGTACGACATCCGTGGACGGCGCGGCGGCGGCCCCGAGGGTCATCGGCGCGCCGCGTGCGAAAAAGCCGCAAGTGCGATATTCGAAAGGGGGAGGGGTGCGGACCAGCAGGTGCCGTGCTCCGGACTGAAAATGACAGTAATGAATGAATCGAATCTGACTCCCCTGCCGTTGCTGCAGCTGAGTAGTGGTTTCTCGAGCTTCAAGACCTTCGCCGCCGCAGTGGAGTTGAGTCTGTTCACCCGGCTCGCCGACGGTCGGACGATGAGCGTGTCGGAGGCGGCTGCCGAGTTCGGACTACCGCATCGTCCGGCGGATCTGCTGCTCACCGCTTGCGCCTCGCTGGGATTGCTGGAGAGACGCGGTGACGGGTACGGGAACACCGCACTCGCCGAGAAGTTCCTGGTCGAAGGACGCCCCTACTATTTCGGTGGGTTGGTACGGTTCTACGACAAGCGCGAGTACCCGGCGTGGGATCGTGTTCTCGATGCGCTTCGGACGGACAAGCCGACCGCCTGGGACCCGGAGGTCCAAGACTCTCCGTTCGTGGCCGAGGACTCGCAGATGCTGCAGTTGTTCTGGGACGCGATGCACTGCATCTCGACATTCACCGCCCGTGCACTCGGTGAGGTCTACGACTTCGGCAGGCACTCCCGTCTGCTGGATGTGGGGGGCGGCTCCGGAGCGTTCCCGATCGAGCTGTGCCGCCATTACGCGCACCTGTCGGCGACGGTGTACGACCTGCCCCACGTGTGCCCGATCGCTGATTCGAAGATCGCCGATGCTGGACTGAGTGGACGGATCACCACGGTTACCGGGGACTTCCTGCGCGACGCCGCGCTGCCTGCGGGCTACGACGTGATCCTGTACAGCATGATCATGCACGACTGGGGTGAGGACACCGACCGGGAACTGCTGCGACGCGCCTACGAGGCACTGGCACCCGGCGGTGTGGTCATCATCAGCGAACTGATGCTCAATGCCGACCGCACCGGCCCCGCCGAGGCCGCCCTGATGGGTATGAACATGCTCATCGAGACCACGGCCGGCAAGAACTACTCCGAAACCGAGTACATGAACTGGCTACAGGATGCCAAGTTCTCCGACATCCGTACCCTGCCGTTCGTCGCGGCCGGCGCGAACGGGGTCGTCATCGGCGTCAAGGACTGACCGGACCGTGACGACAGTCGGGGTGGCGGGTGGCAACGGGTCGCCTGGTGCAACGCCGCCGCCTGTTCCGTCTCGACGTCACCGGCTGAGCCGCCGCGCCTCCGAAGGTGGCCTGACGTGGCAGCGAGTGTGATCGAGTGGCGTGCCGCATGGTCAGCTGGGGGATCCAACCGCACGTTGTGAGCGACGAGGAAATCGACGCGGACATGGTCGCCACGACACGCGGGGTCGCCGATCAGGCTTTGCGAGGGCCCCTTCCCTGGGCCGGGAAGGGGCCCTCGTGCGTGTCCTGTGTGGGCCACTTGGTCCAGAGTTCGGCGACCAGGTCGGCGGCCTACTTCTCCCACTGGGCGTAGTGGTCGGGGTACGCCGACACCTGCACCGCCTGGGCGGAGCGCGTCAGCGGCATGTCCTGCCAGCCGTCGACCTGCTTCAGGCCCTTCAGGAACGAGGTGGTGGCGTACTCGGGGTCGGTGATCTGCTCGACCGTGCCCACGTGCTGAAAACTCTGCCGGTCAACGAGAGCGGAGTGTGCAGAACGGCGGCGAGGTCAGCGGTCCTGAACAAGCTCCGCTCCTTCATCCTCCCCGGCGGGACCCCGGTCGCCGCACAGCTGCACGGTGGCCCGCCGCGCCGAGCGCTCCACCTGCTCGGCGCTGGACGAGCACGGCGACAGCGTCAACCCGCTGACCGTGAAGTATCTCAACCGTACGGGGACACAGGCGACATCCTGTGGCTGTCCGGTGGGAGCGCGGCGAGCGCGACTTCCCGGGAGGTGACGGTGCTGCCGCTCGAGCCCGACAACCGTAAGAGGAAGTGATGACCGACGAGACGGCTGGCTGGGCCGACGGCGTCGGACCCCACCCCTATCCTCGGCGACATGACGATTCAGCGCATGGACAACGTCGGCATCGTCGTCGACGACCTCGACGCCGCCGTCGCTTTCTTCACCGCACTCGGCATGGAGCTCGAAGGCAGGATGCCGATCGAAGGAAGCTGGGCGGGAAATGTCGTCGGGCTCGACGACATGCGAAGCGAGATCGCGATGATGCGGATCCCGGACGCCCCGGGCCGGCTCGAACTGGCGAAGTACCACACCCCGAAGGCGATCACCCCCAAGCCTGAGATCACCCCGCCGAACACGCTGGGCCTGCACCGCGTCATGTTCACCGTCGACGACATCGAGGACACCCTCGCCCGCCTCCGTCCGCACGGCGCCGAACTCGTTGGCGAAGTGACGCGCTACGAGGACAGCTACCTGCTCTGCTATCTCCGCGGGCCGAGCGGAATCATCCTCGCGCTGGCCGAGCAGCTGAGCTGAGGAAAGAGGTCCGCTCACACGGGCGCCGAACTAAAGGAACTGGGCGGGCTGCAGCCCGGTGAACGGAAAGATCCACTCCGGGTGAGCCGCCGAGATCACCTGCAGCGCGCGATCCACGATGGATGCACGACTCGGTGACGAGACGTCGCTTAGATTTACTTCATGTACTCGACCCAGGTATCCCAACTCGTCAAGGCACCGCGCTCAGCCGTCTATCGGGCACTGCTCGATCCGGCCGCGGTCGCCAAGTGGCGGGTGCCCACCGGCATGAGCGGACACGTGCACGAGTTCGACGCGCGCGAGGGCGGCTCGTTACGCGTCTCGCTCACGTACGAGGCACCAGACAATACCGGCAAGTCGACGGCGCATACCGACACCTACCACGGCCACTTCGTCAAGATCGTGCCCGACCGGCAGGTGGTCGAGGTCGTCGAGTTCGAGACCGACGATCCCGCGCTGCGTGGCGCCATGACCATGACCACGACGCTCGCCGACGTGGACGGCGGCACCGAAGTCGTCGTTGTTCATGACGGCATTCCGGACGCGATCCCGGCCGAAGACAACGAGACGGGTACGCGCATCGCCCTGGCGAACCTCGCCAGACTCGTCGAATTGGGCTAGCGCGGCCCTTGTCATAGCCGCTGGCCGGGCGTTGGCTGCTCGGCCGGTGAGGCGCATCCGACCATGCCGATGAGCGGATGCCTTGCTCGGTTTCTGATGACGGGCTACCGGGCGATCGGCAAGGGCAAGCTCGGCCTTGCTCCCGGCTGAGCTGCAGGGTCGTGGCTGTGGCTGTGGCTGCGGCTGCCACCTCGGGCCCGACTGTCGAGGTGTCGAAGCGCCCGTATCTGGTGCGGTAGGCGGCATTGATGTCCGCGCGCAGGGACCCGATCCGGCGGCAACGTCCTCGACGGCGACGTCGGCCTGCATGCCCGGAATGCGGATGCTGGCCCGGCGGGAGTCCAGCACGTGAGCGAACCAACCGGTGTTCGTCGGTACCAGGTTCGCACATTCACCTGCTCACTGGCGCACACGACCCAGATCGGCAACCGGCGCCACAGGGCCTCGTCGATACGTTTGGCGGCGACCTGCAGTTTCGTCGGTAGAACCGATTCGTCGTATATCGTCCGGAGCCCGGATAGCAGCCGTGATGCGGAGTTCCTCCTCATTCGTTCGCGTCCGTTGCGCAACACCCCAGATGAGGTCTTTGACAGCCTGGAGATCTCGTGGGCATCGCAACGGTGGGTGAGCAAGGAGGGGCTCGTCACCAGGGCACATTCCCGGCGTCATCGAACAGCCCTCCGGTCGGGCCGTCGTCGGGCAGCGTGGCGAGCCGAATGGCGATCTTGGCGCCTTCTGCGGGCGTACTGGTTCCGTGGAAGCCGTTGAGATCGGTAGCGACGTAGCCGGGGCAGGCGTTGTTGATTTTGATATTGGTGTCACTCAGTTCCTTGGCGTACTGGATGGTGACCGCGTTGAGGAACGTCTTCGACGGTGAGTACGCCCCGCTGATTCCGCCGAGGTCGACACCAGGCTTGGTCTGCAAGGTCAGAGAAGCGACGTGGCTGGACTGGTTGACGATCCGCGGGCGCTCGGAGCGGCGCAGTAGCGGCAGCATCGCGTTGATGACCCGGACGACGCCGATCACGTTGGTCTCCACTACCGCCCGCATACTCTCCGGTGTAACGGTCGAGGGCTCCTGCGGCCATACCCCGGCGATGCCGGCATTGTTGACCAGCACGTCAAGCCGCCCGGCACGCTCCTCGATCAGTGCAGCGGCGGCCACAACGCTCGCGTCGTCGGTCACATCGAGAAGCACACCGAACGCATCGACGCCGGCCGCACGCAGCTTCGCCACGGCGTCATCCCGGCGCTGCTCGTCCCGGGTCCCGATTCCGACGCTCCAGCCCAGCGCGCCGAGCCCGGCCGCGATCTCGTATCCGATTCCCTTGTTCGCGCCGGTGATCAGCGCAATCGTCTGTTCGCTCATGCCATTGATCGTGACCGGACAGCGGCGGGGCACCAACACCGTCTGAGTCACGCAACGATACCCAGCTGATATTGATCCGACGGTAGTCTGAACGGGGTGGAGACGCGGGAGTTGCGGTACTTCGTTGCGGTCGCCGAGGAGTTGCACTTCGGCCGGGCCGCCCGGCGCCTGGGTATCGCCCAGCCGCCGCTGTCGCGGACGATCACTCAGCTCGAGCAACGACTCGGAGTCGCGTTGCTGGAACGCACCAGCCGCAAAGTCACCCTCACCGAAGCCGGATCAGTGCTGCTGGCCGAAGGCCGGGCGATCCTCGGCGCGCTGGCCGCAGCCGAGCGGCGCACCCAACGTGCCGCGACGAGTCAGCCCTCGCTCGTCCTGGCCACCAAGGCCGGCGCCTCCGGCGAACTGCTGGCAAAGTTGCTCGACGCGTACGCCGCCGAGCCGAGTGCCGTCGCCGTCGACCTGCTGCTCTGCGAATCCCAGCCCCAGCAAATGCTGCATGATGGCCAGGCCGACGTGGCACTGCTGCATCAACCCTTCGACTCGACGGCCGAACTCGACACCGAAATTCTGAACACCGAGGGACAGGTCGCCATCCTTCCTGCCTCGCATCCGCTCGCCGGCAGGTCCCACGTCCGGACGGCGGATGTCAGTTCACTGCCGGACCTCCCGCTTGCCCGCTGGCCCGGCCCCGGCGGCGCCTATCCCGAAGGCCCCGGAGCGGAAGTACGCAACCAGACACAGCTCTTCCAGCTGATCGCGCTTGGCCGCACCACCGTGGTCCTGCCCGAATCCTGCCGCGCCAACCTGCTCGAAGGCCTGGCCGCCGTGCCGGTTCTCGACGCGCCGACCGTGACGACCGTTATCGCCTGGCCGCCACACAGCCGTTCCCGAGCACTCGCCGACCTCGTCCGCGTAGCCACACGCCTCTGAGCCTCTTCAGGAGGCACGACATGGGGGCAAGACCGGTGGCCCGGAAAGCACGCGATCGGGTGCGAACATCTGCCGCTGTCCGCGCCGGCCGCACGACCGAAAGCGGTCACACTCGGTGACTGGCCCCCTGGTACCGGCAGCATCCTGAACCGGCCGATGTAAGGATGCCGACAGATTGGGACGGAGGGACACGCCCAGGGGGTCGGCAGCAGACTGATTCCCCTAGCCAATCTGCCGCCGATCCCTTGACCGACCTGGTCAGCGGCCCGACTGGGCAAACTGTCCTCGCCGGGTTCCGCGCTGGAGGCAGGCCGCCGTCATCTGCTGAGTCGTGGCGGCATAGTGTCCCGCACCGGGTTTGATGGAGACATCGAAACCTGGGAGGAACACCAGCGATGCCGGCACCGAAGAAGTACAACGATGAGTTGCGTGAGCGTGCGACTCGGTTGGCGGTCGAGGCCCGCCGGGATCCGGCGTCCGCGGTCGGGGCGATCCGTCGGATC
>NZ_MUYZ01000599.1:0-1762 GCF_003013775.1 Micromonospora sp. MH33 | reverse complement strand
TCACTTGCGCTTGCGGATCTCCTCGGCGGCCTGCGGGACGACCTTGAACAGGTCGCCGACCACGCCGAAGTCGGCCAGCTCGAAGATCGGCGCCTCGGCGTCCTTGTTCACCGCGACGATGGTCTTCGAGGTCTGCATGCCGGCCCGGTGCTGGATCGCGCCGGAGATGCCCAGCGCGACGTAGAGCTGCGGGGAGACGGTCTTGCCGGTCTGGCCCACCTGGAACTGGTGCGGGTAGAAGCCCGAGTCGACCGCCGCGCGGGAGGCGCCGACGGCGCCGCCGAGCAGGTCGGCCAACTCCTCGACCAGCTTGAAGTTGTCGGCGTTGCCGACGCCACGGCCGCCGGAGACGACGACCGACGCCTCGGTGAGCTCGGGACGGGAGCCCTTCTGCTCGGCGACCCGCTCGACGACCTTGGCCAGCTTGTCCGCGTCGGAGACCGACACGGTGAGCTGCTCGACGGCCGGGGTGGCCGCCGCCGGGGTCGGGTTGAGCGAGTTGGGCCGGACGGTGACCAGCGGCAGGCCCTTGGTGACCTTGGACTTGACGATGGTGGAGCCAGCGAAGGCGACCTGGGTGGCGGTGCCGTCGGCAGCGAGGGCCACCACGTCGGTCAGGATGCCGTTGTCCAGCTTGACGGCCAGGCGGGCGGCGATCTCCTTGCCCTCCTGGGAGGAGGCGAGCAGCACGGCGACCGGCTGCACCCGCCGGACCAGCTCGGCCAGCACGGTGGCCTTCGGGGCCACCAGGTAGCCGTCGATCTCCTCGCCCTCGGCGGCGTAGACCTTCTCCGCGCCGTACTCGCCCAGCTTGGCGCTCAGCGCCTCGGCGGCGCCGGCGCCACCGAGCACGACCGCGCTCGGGGTGCCCAACTCGCGGGCGAGGGTGAGCATCTCCAGGGTGACCTTCTTGACGCCGAATTCCTTGGTGGCTTCGACGACGACGAGAACCTCAGACATGTCCAGACCTCTCACACGAACTTCTCGGTGGCGAGGAACTCGACCAGCTTGACGCCGCCCTCGCCCTCGTCGGTGATCTTCTCCCCGCCGGAGCGCGGCGGGCGCTTGGAGTGCTCGACCACGGCGCTGGTGGCGCCGTCGAAGCCCACCTCGGCGGGGGCGACGCCGAGGTCACCGAGGGAGAGCGTCTGCACCGGCTTCTTCTTGGCGGCCATGATGCCCTTGAAGGACGGGTAGCGCGGCTCGTTGATGGTGTCCCAGACGGAGACGACGGCCGGGGTCGGGGCGGTGACCACCTCGTAGCCCTCCTCGGTCTGCCGCTCGACGGTCAGGGTGGCGCCGTCGACGGTGAGCTTGCGCGCGCCGGTCAGGGCGGCCACGCCCAGCCGCTCGGCGATCATGTGCGGCATGACCTGGACCCGGCCGTCGGTCGACTCCGCGCCGCAGATGACCAGGTCGGCGCCGAGCTGACCGAGGGCGGCGGCGAGCACCTTCGAGGTGGCCACGGCGCAGGACCCGTGCAGCGCGTCGTCCACCACGTGCACGGCCTTGTCCGGCCCCATGGAGAGCGCCTTGCGGATCGACTCGGTCGCCCGGTCCGGACCCATGGTCAGGACGGTCACCTCACCCCCGTGCGCCTCCTTGATCTTCAGCGCCTCCTCGATGGCGTACTCGTCCATCTCATTGATGACGTTGTTCGCCGAACCGCGGTCGACGGTGTTGTCGTCAGGACGCAGGTTGCGGTCCGCGCCCGAATCAGGCACCTGCTTGACGAGTACGACGATATTCATCGCGCTTCGAC
>NZ_MUYZ01000598.1:0-1783 GCF_003013775.1 Micromonospora sp. MH33 | reverse complement strand
CACGGGCGGCTCGTCGTCCGCGCGCTCCGGCGCCCAGCCGGCCGCCGGCTCGGCCGGATGGGTGAAGCCCGTCCGGCGCGGGTGCTTGGCGGCCGCCTGCTGGTCGTGGTGGCCCGGCCGGCAGGGCTCGCCCTGGGCGCAGCCGTGCTCGGCCTCCCCGTGCGCCATCCCGGTCTCCTCACGCTCGCCATCACCCGTCGGGCGGTCGTCACCCCGACGTGCTCTGACACCGTACTGGCCGGGCCCGACGGGGTCGTCAGCGCGTACCCGTGGAGATCGTCCGGGACGGGAACGGTCAGGGCCGGCGGGCGGCGTCCAGGTCGGCGCGGGTGAGCAGGGCGCGCAGCGCGATGCCGTGCCCGGCGAGCGCCTCCGCGCCGCCCTCGCCCCGGTCGATCACGCAGAGCGCGTGCTCGACGGTCGCGCCCAGCTCGCGGAGCTGGCCGGTGGAGATCACCACCTGGCCGCCCGAGGTCACCACGTCCTCGACCACCAGCACCCGCCGTCCGGCGACGTCCGCGCCCTCGGCCAGCCGGGCGGTCCCGTACGCCTTGGCGATCTTGCGGACGAACGCGCAGGGCAGCCCGACGTGCCGGGCCAGCGCGGTGACCACCGGGATGCCGCCCATCTCCAGGCCGGCCAGCACCTCGGTGCCGGGCGGGACCAGCCCGGCCAGGCCGGCGGCGACCCGGTCCAGCAGCACCGGGTCGGCCTCGAACCGGTACTTGTCGAAGTACTCGTCGGCGGTCCGGCCGGAGCGGAGCACGAAGCGTCCGGTGAGGCGGCAGGTGGCGTCGATGTCGCGGGCGAGGTCGGCGAGGGCGCGCGGGGTGTCGGTCACGGGAGATCATTGTCGCCGCTCGCCGCCGTCCCCGGTGCGGCGGGCGGGCCTCGAAGTGGAGCCGCTGGTCAGGGCGTGTCAGGCTGGTGCGGTGAGCGAACCGGGCGGGACCGAGCTGTCGGCGACGCTGCGCCGTATCGAGCGGGCGGCGGGCGCGCTGTCCACGGCCAGCGTGGCGCGGATGGACGAGACGCTGCCCTGGTTCCGGGAGCTGCCGGCCGACCAGCGCTCCTGGGTCATGCTGGTCGCCCAGGCGGGTGTCCGGTCCCTGGTGCAGTGGCTGCACCAGGGCGGTGGCGCGACCGACAGCACCCAGGAGGTGTCGGACGAGGTCTTCGCCGCCGCGCCGCAGGCCCTCGCGCGCTCGATCACCCTCCAGCAGACCGTGGCGCTGATCAAGGTGACCATCGAGGTGGTCGAGGAGCAGGTGTCGCACCTCGCCGTGAAGGGCGAGGAGCAGCTGCTGCGGGAGGCGGTGCTGCGCTTCTCCCGGGAGATCGCCTTCGCCGCCGCCCGGGTCTACGCCCGCGCCGCGGAGACCCGCGGCTCCTGGGACGCCCGGTTGCAGGCGTTGCTGGTGGACGCGCTGCTGCGCGGCGACTCGCCGGACGTGCTGGCCAGCCGGGCGGCGGCGCTGGGGTGGTCGGACGCGCCGCCGGTGGCGGTGGCGGTGGGCCGCTCTCCCGGCGGCGAGGTGGCAGCCGTGCTGCACACCGTCTACCGGCAGGCCCGCCGGATCGGGGTCGAGGTGATCGGCGGCGTGCACGGCGACCGGCTGGTCATCGTGCTGGGCGGGGCGGCCGACCCGGTGGCGGCCACGGAGAAGCTGCTCACCGCGTTCGGGGCGGGCCCGGTGGTGGTCGGCCCGGCCGTGCCCAGCCTCGACGAGGCGACCGACTCGGCGCGCGCCGCGTTGGCCGGCTTCCGGGCCGCGCCGGCCTG
>NZ_MUYZ01000597.1:0-1792 GCF_003013775.1 Micromonospora sp. MH33 | reverse complement strand
GGACCACGGCCAGGCCGACCGCGGCCAGGGCGACGATCAACACGCTGGCCAGCACCGCGACCAGCCGGACCCGGCGCCGGCGCGGCGGCGGGGGCGGGAGCGGGGCGGCACCGACCGGCGGGACGGGCGGGCTCACCGGGATGCCGCCGGGCGCGTCGTAACCGGGCCAGCTGACCGGGGCAGCCGGACCCGCGCCGTGGTCCCGGGGGTCCGGGTGACCGTACTGCCGCGGGTCGGCGTGGCCGTACTCCCGCGGGGCTGAGCGGCCGTACTCCTGCGGGCGGCCGTACTCCTGGGGGGTGGTGCGGCCGTGTTCGGCGGGGCCGGGGTGGCCGTACTGCCCGGGGTTGGCGCGGCCGACCGGGGCGGACCCGACGGGCGGCCCGGGGCGGTGGGCGGGGTTGGTGCCGGGGACCGAGACGCGGCCGGTGGCCCCGCCGGAACCGGAACCTGCGGACCTGCGCCCGTCAACCCCCTCGGGGCGGTAGTGTGAATCTTCCCTCCCCACGACCCCCTCCTCCCCCGCTCAAAAGCGCCTTGGGTGACACTACTTCGGTCCGAACACTATGCGGCGGCCGGAGCCGGCGGGGGGCGTTCACCCCGGCCGGTGGGCGGCGCCACTGGTTCCGTTAGCCAGCGTGGGCAAACGAGGGAGCGTGGGAGATGGATTTCGACGTCACGGTTGAGATCCCGAAGGGTCACCGCAACAAGTACGAGGTGGACCACGCGACCGGCCGGATCCGGCTGGACCGCACCCTCTTCACCTCCACGCAGTACCCGGCCGACTACGGCTTCATCGAGGGCACCCTGGGCGAGGACGGCGACCCGCTGGACGCGCTGGTGCTGGTGCCCGAGCCCACCTTCCCGGGCTGCCTGATCCGCTGCCGCACCATCGGCATGTTCCGGATGACCGACGAGAAGGGCGGCGACGACAAGGTCCTCTGCGTGCCCTACGAGGACCCGCGCCAGGAGCACCTGCGGGACATCCACCACCTGGGCGAGTTCGACCGCCTGGAGATCCAGCACTTCTTCGAGGTCTACAAGGACCTGGAGCCGGGCAAGTCGGTCGAGGGCGCGACCTGGGTGGGTCGCACCGAGGCCGAGGCCGAGATCGTGGCCTCGTACCAGCGCGCCAAGGAGGCCGCCGAGCGCGGCGAGACCCTGCACTGACCTGATCCGCGCCGACGGGCCCGGGCCGCTCCACCGAGCGACCCGGGCCCGCGTGCGTGCTGGTCAGCCGAGCAGGCCGCGGGCCCGGTCGTAGAGGTCGAGCACCGCGCAGGCCACCGGCACCACCGCGACCACCAGCGCGGTGTCGGTCAGGTCGGCCAGCCGACCCAGGTACGGGGAGACCGGCCGGCGGGCGTACGTGGTGCCGGCCGCGACGGCGACCAGGGCCAGGGCCAGCCCGCCGAGGGCCAGCGCCAGCCGGCCGGCCGGACCGGACCGGTCGGCGAGCACCGCGCCGAGCAGCGCGTACCCGGCCAGCCCGGCGGCGACGGCGGGCACCCGGTGGCGGACCGCCACGAAGAGCCGGGAGCGCAGCAGCAGCACCCCGCAGCCGACCGCCACCAGCAGCCGACCGGCGAGCCCGCCGGCGGTGGCGAGCACGGCCGCGCCCACCACGGCCAGCACCGCGTGCCCGGGCGGACCGCCGGCCGGCGCGGGCAGGGTGATCGGCGGCAGCGGCACCTTGCCGAGCCGGATGGCCAGCAGCGGCAACCCGCCGAGCGCGAAGACCAGCGCGCAGAGCAGCACGGCGGCGGTGCCGGCCGGGTCGAGGAACAGCCCG
>NZ_MUYZ01000596.1:0-1792 GCF_003013775.1 Micromonospora sp. MH33 | reverse complement strand
AGCAGCGCGCGGTTCCGCGCCGTCGTCCGGCGCGCCTGCCGGGCCAGCTCCGCCGCGTCCGGCCGGTCGGCCCGGAGCGCCGCCCCGGTTCCTCGGCCGACGGCCGGCCCACCGGTCGACTCGGTCACCGCGCGGTACGGGTTCAGCACGCCCGCGCCGTAGCCGTCCGCCCGTCCCGGGGCCGGGTCGGCACTCGTCACGATCCGCCGGGCGACCTCGGCCGCGTCCAGTTCGGGGCGGTACTGCCGGAGCAGCGCCGCCGTGCCGGCCACGAACGGCGCCGCGTAGCTCGTCCCCTCCGCCCGGTGGTGGCCCTGCCGGGGCGCCGCCATCAGCACGTCGCTGCCCGGGGCGACCAGGTCGACGTACGGGCCGGTCTGGGAGAAGGCGGAGCGGGTGCCGTCGGCCCCGATCGCGCCCACCCCGAGCACCCCGTCGTACGCGGCCGGGTACGGGCTGGGGTCACCGCTGTCGTGCAGGTTGCCGGCGGCGGCCACCACCACGGCGTCCCGCCGGACCGCATAGGCGATCGCGGCGCGTACGGCCGGGTTGTCCGCGTACAGCACGACGGAGAGGTTGACCACGTCGGCGTCGTGGTCCACCGCCCATCGGATGGCCCGGGCGAAGCCGGCCGCGTCGACCGTGCGCCCCGACTCCCGCCCCTCGACCACCTGCTGTTCGCTGACGCGTACCGGCAGGATGCGCGCGCCCGGCGCGAGCCCGCGGAAGGCCACGCCCGGCCGGGGCGCGGCGGCGATGATGCTCGCCACGCCGGTGCCGTGCCCCGCGCAGTCCCGGGTGCCGTCGCCACCCGGGTCGAGGAAGTCGACCCCGTCGAGCACCCGGCCGGCGAGCTGCGGGTGGGACCGGTCCACCCCGGAGTCCACCACCGCGACCACCACCCCGGCGCCGGTGGCGAGAGGGGCGAGCCGGTCCGGCGCGTACCGTTGCTGGGGCCAGGGCTGCTCGGCGACGGGGCGGGCCGGCGCGGGCGGTGCGGCGCAGGCCGACGGCGCCCGGGCCGCGGCCGGGGCGGCCGGCGACGCGGCGACCAGGAGGGTCACCAGAACGGCCAGGGCCGGGCGCGCGGTGGGCCGGGACATCGACGGCCTCCGTATCGTGTCGACTCCGGAACGGGATGTTAGCGCCTCGCCGACGACCCGGCCGACCGTCGATGGCCAGGCATTGTGATCTTGTTACCACCTTGTAGGTTGTAGGCGATGCCTGTGGCCTGTTCGCGGAAGGAGAGGTGGCCGTGACCGGATGGGAACCGGCCACCGAGGCCGAGGTGGCGATGCGGGATGCGCTGGGCGCGCAGGACCAGCAGCTCTACTTCCGCATCCTGACCCGCGTCGATCTGCTGCTGCCGGTCGCCGCGGAGACGGTCGCCGGACGGGGCCCGACGGGCTGGGGCACCTGGACCACCGGGGGCCGGACGCACCTGCTGGCCTTCACCTCGGCCACCGCGCTCCGCGCCTGCCTGGGGGAGAACGCCGGCACCACCCGCCGCGTCCCGTACGCCGACCTGGCCGCGGACTGGCCCAATCACGAGTGGTGGCTGGCGGTCAATCCGGGGCTGCCGATCGAGGGCTATCTGCCGGCCTGGTTCGTCGCGCAGCTCGCCCGGGGCGACATCCGGCTGCCGGGCCGGACCATGGGCGCCCGGGCCCGCCTGGAGCGGGTGGAGAGCGCCGCCCGGGCCGCCCGGGGTGGCCCGTCCACGCCCGGCCGGGACGTCCCGCCGCCCGTGTCCCCGGCAGCCGGAGGGCGGGTCCCGCCCGCCCGGAGCGGA
>NZ_MUYZ01000595.1:0-1799 GCF_003013775.1 Micromonospora sp. MH33 | reverse complement strand
CCCGGCGCCCGCGCTGAACGGCAACGGCCGGCCGGCCGGCGGCCCGGTGCTGGCCAAGCCGCCGGTCCGCAAGCTCGCCAAGGACCTCGGCGTCGACCTCGCCGCACTGACCGGGTCGGGCCCGCTGGGCTCGATCACCCGGGAGGACGTACAGCGGGCGGCGGCGGCCCCGGCGGCGGCCGAGCCGCTGACGGTCGCGGCGCCGGTCACGGCCGCCGCGAGCTTCGGCGCCGACCGCGAGCAGCGCATCCCCGTCAAGGGGGTACGCAAGCTCACCGCGGAGAACATGTCCCGCTCGGCGTTCACCGCCCCGCACGTCACGGAGTTCCTGACCGTCGACATGACCCGGGCGATGAAGGCGCTGGACCGGCTCCGCGAGCGGCGCGAGTGGCGGGACGTACGCGTCTCGCCGCTGCTGCTGGTCGCCAAGGCGGTGCTGCTGGCGGTCAAGCGCCACCCGATGGTCAATTCGACCTGGGCCGGCGACGAGATCGTGGTCAAGGACTACGTGAACCTGGGCATCGCGGCGGCCACCGAGCGCGGCCTGATCGTGCCGAACATCAAGGACGCCGGCCGGCTCTCGCTGCGCGAGCTGGCGGACGCGATGACCGACCTCGTGCAAACGGCCAAGGCGGGGAAGACCTCGCCGGCCGACATGTCCGGCGGCACGCTGACCATCACCAACGTCGGCGTCTTCGGCGTCGACACCGGTACGCCGATCCTGCCCCCGGGCGAGTCCGCGATCCTCGCCTTCGGCGCGGTCCGGGAGCTGCCCTGGGTGCACAAGGGCAAGGTCAAGCCGCGCCTGGTCACCACCCTGGGCCTCTCCTTCGACCACCGGATCATCGACGGTGAGCTCGGCTCGAAGTTCCTCCGCGACATCGGGGACTTCCTGGCCGACCCGGAGGCGGCGCTGCTCGCCTGGACCTGACGGTCCACCGCATCAGGCAACGGCCGGTGTGCCAGGGGTTGACGCCCGGCACACCGGCCGTTGCCGTTGGGAACGAAACCTCGGCCCGTGAGGGCACTTGACCTACGATCCTTAGGTACGTGGTTCAGCTCACCTAATAATCGATGGAAGTTGGCGGCGTTCTGCGGTTCAATAGAGACATCAAGGGGCTGACAACCGAATAGCCAGGAGGAGAGACCCAGATGAGCATGATCGAGCGAATCCGCAACCGCCGCGACGCCAACCGCCGCGCCCGTGCCATCGAGCACGCGCTGCGTTCCGCCAACTCGCCCGCGGTCCGCGAGGAGCTTCTCGCCATCGCCCAGCGTCACATGAGCTGACGCTCCCCAACTTCCTCACCTCCTCCAGTTCGAAGACCCGCCCGGGGCGCACCGGGCGGGTCTTCGGCGTTTCACGTCGATTGGCACCGGGATTCCACCTCGCCGCAGCGCCCGGTACGGTGGGTCTCGGTCGCCAACCGCCCGCCCCCGGACCGATCGCCCCGAGAGCAACCGATCGATGTCGTCCGGTGACGTTCGGTGACGGCCGGTGCTCCCCCGGGCGCCTCCGGGCGGCCACCGGATACGGTGCGGGGAGCCCGCACGGCCGGTACCTGCCGGCGACGCCGGCAGCCATGCCGACGGTCCCGATCGGCATATCGGCGGCCGACATGTGATGGAGGAGGCGCACCCATGACGTCCGAGGCCCCGCACCGCCCTGGCCAGGAGCCGGGCGAGGTGTCGCCGGGCGCCGGCGGACCGGTGCCGTACGGCGACCGCCCGGCGCAGCAGGACAACGGGTACGGCGCACCCGACCTCGGCTGGGCCCCGCCCCCGCCGGCCGGTCGGCC
>NZ_MUYZ01000594.1:0-1800 GCF_003013775.1 Micromonospora sp. MH33 | reverse complement strand
CCAGGTCGATACCCACTCCATACATACCAGTTTTCCCCTCGCCAAGCTTGCCGCAGTTACCATTCACAACGTTGTGGGCTGGTTAACAGCGCATCACGATACGCCGCCGTATTCGGGGCCACAAGATCGTCGGTGCTGGAGATGCTGGCCCCTACCGAGGTGGATGTGGCCATCATGGACGTTCGGATGCCGGTAGGCGCGGACGGTGGACTGCGCACCGCCCACGCGTACCCGAAGTGTATCCCGACGTCGGTCTGCTGCCGACCGGCTACCCGGCGGGATTGACCGGCGCCGACCCCGATGCCGGCCAGTCCCGACGTGGCCTCCACGCCGCCCACCAAGGCGTGGATCCACGACCACCACCGGCCACCCGGCGGCGTGGTGGACACACGCCGTCTAGTAGTGCTTTGTTAGGTGGGCGTGTCGTTGAGTCGTCTGAGGGTTCGGGGTAGTTCGGTTGCGGTGACCCCTGAGGAGCTTTCCGTTGTGCGGCAGCGGCTTGAGTCGTTCGCCGCGGATGTATCACCCCGTTGGTGCGGTCGGATCAGCGGGCGAAGGGTGGGACGTATCTGCGGGGCCTGTTGTTGGACGGGCGGCGTAAGTCGATGCAGCCGATGGCGGATCGGCTGGGGGTGGATCATCAGGGGTTGCAGCAGTTCGTGACGACCTCGACGTGGGACACCACGGCGGTGCGGATGCGGCTGGCCCGCCGGGCGGTCGACGTGGTCGGGCCGGTGGCGTGGGTGGTCGACGACACCGGCTTCCCGAAGGACGGCAAGGGCTCGCCGGGTGTGGCCAGGCAGTACTCCGGCACCCTTGGGAAGGTGCGAACTGCCAGATCGGGTGAGCGTCCACGCGGTCACCGACACCGGGTCATGCCCTCTGGACTGGCGGCTGTTTCTCCCGACATCGTGGGACGACCAAGCCGTTGACGAGGCTGACCGGGCCGGGGTGGCCGCTCGCCGGGCCCGGTGCGGGATACCCGAGCGCGAGCGTCATCGGCCGAAGTGGGTGCTGGTGGTGGAGATGCTCGACGAGTTGGCCGGGCACGGGCTGCGGCCGCCGCTGCTGGCCGCGGACGCCGGCTACGGGGACAACAGTCAGTTCCGCAGTGCCCTGGACGAGCGTGGGATCGGCTGCATCATGCAGGTCAAAGGCGACGCCCTCGCCCACATGCCAGACGTGCGGCCAGTCGAGCGGGTGTGGTCCGGGCGGGGTCGCCCACCGAACCGCACGGAGCCGCGCTACCCGAAGACGGCGGTCAGCCTGGTCGAGCACGTCCGCGCCGCCGGACGCGGCATCGCGGAGACGATCACCTGGCGGGATGGCTCGAAAGGCACGATGAGCTCGCAGTTCGTCTTCCTACGCGTACGTCCGGCCGGGCATCGCGTCGCCCGGGACGCCGACGGTCTCCTACCCGAGCGGTGGCTGATCGCCGGGTGGCCCGATGACGAGGCCGAGCCGGTCAAGTACTGGCTGTCCAGCCTGCCCGCCACCACCAGCCACACCGACCTGGTCCGCTACGGCAAGATCCGCTGGCGGATCGAACACGACTACCGCGAGCTGGTTTCGCGGCGACATGGTCGGCGGGCGGGAGAAAAACTGCAGGTCAAAGAGGTCAACGCGATCAACCGCTGTGCTGGATCAGCCGTTCCTTCGCCGAGCACCGAAACGTTGTCACGAAACCGTCACCCATTAGCGGTGAGGAGCGTGATGTAGCCGCTGGAGTACACGGATGTTGCCGAGTTCGGTCCGAGTGTGACGCGTCCTGCCGGCACCTTTTTGGCGAACACGACGAAG
>NZ_MUYZ01000593.1:0-1810 GCF_003013775.1 Micromonospora sp. MH33 | reverse complement strand
CCGCCCCGACCCGGCCGCGCTGCGCGCCGCGCTCGCCGCCGCGCTGCCCGGGTACGCGCTGCCCCGCGCGGTCGTGCTGCTCGACGAGTTCCCGCTCACCGTCACCGGCAAGGTCGACGAGCGGGCGCTGCCCGACCCGCCGGCCGAGGCGCCGGCCGGGGAGGCGCCCGCCACCGACACCGAGCGGGTCGTGCACGACATCTGGTGCGCCGTGCTCGGCCGCCCGACGGTCGGCCGCACCGACAGCTTCTTCGACGTCGGCGGGCAGTCCCTGCTGCTGGGCCAGGTGCAGCAGCGGCTCGCCGAGCGGTTCGGCGTACGCCTGCCCCTGCTGCGCCTCTTCGACCACCCCACGGTGGCCGCCCAGGCGGCGCTGCTCGACGCCCCGCCCGACGCGGTCCGCGCCCCGGTGCTGCCCGCGCCGGCCGCGCCCGCCGCCGCGGCCCGCGAGTACACCGGCGACGAGATCGCCGTGGTCGGCCTCGCCGGCCGCTTCCCCGGCGCGCCGGACGTGGCCACCTTCTGGTGGAACCTGTGCACCGGCGTGGACTCGATCCACGAGCACACCGACGAGGAGCTGGCCGCCCTCGGCGTCGGGCCGGGGCTGCGCGCGGACCCCCGGCACGTGCGGGCCGTCGGCCGGCTCGACGGGGTGGCCGACTTCGACGCCGGGTTCTTCTCGTTCGGCGCCGACGAGGCCGCCCGGACCGACCCGCAGCACCGGCTCTTCCTGGAGACCGCCTGGGAGGCCCTGGAGGACGCAGGGCACGACCCCGAACGCTTCCCCGGCCTGGTCGGGGTGTACTCGGCCACCTCCGCCAACCGGTACTTCCTGTTCCACCTCATGGACAACCCGGCCGTGGTCGGCGACGTCGACCCGGACGACTGGGAGGCCCGGCTGATCGGCCGGCAGTTCACCGACCACCTGCCCGGCCAGGTCGCCTACCGGCTCGGGCTCACCGGGCCCGCCCTGGCCGTGCAGAGCGCCTGCTCCAGCTCGCTGGTCGCGGTCTGCCTCGCCGCGCAGAGCCTCGCCGACTACCAGTGCGACCTCGCCCTGGCCGGCGGCGTGACCGTCACCTGGCCCCGGCACCGGCACACCCCGGGTGGCCTGGCCTCCCCGGACGGCCGGTGCCGCGCCTTCGACGAGGGCGCCAACGGTTCGGGCTTCGGCTCCGGCGTCGGGGTGGTCGCGCTGCGCCGGCTCGCCGACGCGCAGGCCGACGGCGACCGGATCTACGCCGTCCTGCCCGGCTGGGCGGTCACCAACGACGGCGCCGACCGGGCCGGCTTCGCCGTGCCCGGGCCGGGCGGCCAGGCCGCCGCGGTGGCCAACGCGCTGGCCACCGCCGAGGTCGCCCCCGGCGAGGTCGGCCTGGTCGAGGGGCACGGCAGCGGCACGCCGCTCGGCGACGCCATCGAGGTGGCCGCGCTGCACGAGGTGTACGCCGGCGCCGCCCCCGCCGAGACCTGCGCGCTCGGCTCGGTGAAGACCAACATCGGCCACCTCGACGCCGCCGCCGGGATCGCCGGGCTGATCAAGGCGGTGCTCGCCGTGCGGCACGGCGTGATCCCGCCGAACCTGCACTTCACCCGCCCGCACCCGGAGATCGACCTGTCGGCCGGCCCGTTCTACGTGCCGACCAAGGCGCGGGACTGGCCCGAGGGGCCGCGCCGGGTGGCCGGGGTCAGCGCCTTCGGCCTCGGCGGCACCAACGCGCACGTCGTGGTGGAGCAGCCGCCGCCGCCCGACCCGGCCGACCCGCCCGGCGACGGGCCGTGGCTGCTGCCGGTGTCGGCGCGTACCCCG
>NZ_MUYZ01000592.1:0-1812 GCF_003013775.1 Micromonospora sp. MH33 | reverse complement strand
TGATCTGGGCGCGCAGTGCGCGTACCTCGGCCCGGGCCAGGCGCTCCCGGGAGGGGGTCGGTCAAGACGAAGGTCGGCCGCGCCGGGCGCGTCGGCGCCGCGGCGGCCGACGAGCAGCAGGTGCCGGACCTTGTGCGCGTTGACCAGGTGCCGGGCGACGAGGCCGCCGAGGGTGCCGGTGGCGCCGGTGACCAGCACGGTGCCGTCGGGGACCAGGTCGACGGCGCCGGTCGGGTCGGGCTCGGCCGGGGCGAGGCGCGGCACGAGCAGCCGCCCGTCGCGGAGCGCGACCTGGGGCTCGCCGGTGGCGAGGGCGCGGCCGAGCAGGTCGGCGTCGGGTTCGCCGTCGAGGTCGGCGAGGACGAGCCGGTCGGGGTTCTCCAGTTGCGCCGCGCGGACCAGGCCCCACACGGCGGCCCCGGCCAGGTCGGTGACGTCCGTGTCGGCGGGGACCGCGCCGCGGGTGAGCACCACGAGTCGCCGGTCGGCGAACCGGTCGTCGGCCAGCCAGTCCCGCACCGCGGCGAGGGTGTCGGCGAGCCGCGTGCGGGTGCCGGCGAGCGGGTCGCCCGACGCGGGCTCGGCGGCGGGCAGGAGCACCAGGCGGGCGTCGGGGTCGTCGACGAGCGCGGCGAGCCCGCCGGCCGGGTCGAGCGGCACGATCCCGGGTGCCGGTCGGGGTGGCAGCGCCAGCGGGGTCCAGCGCAGGTCGAACAGGGGCAGTTCGGCGGGACCGGTGTCGAGCTGGTCGGTGCCGAGGGGCCGGGAGACCAGCGAGTCGATCCGGGCGACGGGCGCGCCGGTGGCGTCGGCGAGGGTGAGGGTGGCGGCCGGGCCGTTGCGGGTGAGGCGTACCCGCAGGTGGGTCGCGCCCTCGGCGGCGAGCGTGACGCCGGTCCAGGCCCAGGGCAGGCGGGCGCCGGCGTCGTCGTCGGCCGGGTCGTCGGTGAGGCCGACGACGTGCAGGGCGGCGTCGAGCAGCGCCGGGTGCAGGGCGTACCCGGCGGTGGCGGCGCCGTCGGGCAGTTCCACCTCCGCGAAGACCTCTTCAGGGGTACGCCAGGCGGCGCGCAGCCCGCGGAAGGTGGGCCCGTAATCGACGCCGAGCCGGTGCAGGCGGGCGTAGACCGGGTCGACCGGCACGGCGGTGGCGCCGGGCGGCGGCCACTCGGCCAGCGGCTCGGCCGGTTCGGCTCCGCCGGGGGCGAGGACCCCGTCGGCGTGGCGGGTCCAGTCGGCGTGCGGGTCGTCGGCGGGCCGGGAATGGATGGTGATCCGGCGGTGGCCCTGCTCGTCGGGGGCGGCGAGCTGGAGCTGCACGCTGCGGGCGCCCGTGTCGGGCAGGACGAGCGGCGCGGCGAGGGTCAGTTCCGCCAGGGTGTCGCAGCCGGCCCGCGCGCCGGCGTGCAGCGCCAGTTCCACGAGCGCGGTGCCGGGTACGACGACCCGCCCCCGGACGACGTGGTCGGCGAGCCAGGGCTGGGTCCGCCCGGAGAGCCGGCCGCCGTGGACGCGGACGTCGTCGGCGGCGGTGACGAGTTCGGCGTCGAGCAGGGGGTGGCCGGCGTCGCGGATGCCCAGTCCGGCGGTGTCGGTGCCGGCGGGGCGGGCGTCTAGCCAGTAGCGCTGGTGGTGGAAGGCGTAGGTGGGCAGGTCGACGGTGTGCGGCTGCGGGCCGGTGGCGGTGAACCAGGCGGCCCAGTCGACTGGTGCGCCGGTGACGTGCAGCCTCGCCAGGGCGGTGGTCAGGGCGGTGGTGTCGGCCTGGTCGCGGCGCAGGGCCGGGATGTGGTGCACCGGGCCGTCGGCGGT
>NZ_MUYZ01000591.1:0-1813 GCF_003013775.1 Micromonospora sp. MH33 | reverse complement strand
CCACGACGTCGGTAAAACCATCAAGCGTGACCCGACCATCGCAGCACGTAACCAACGCGAGGGTTAAAGATCAAGCTGAGAGCGCGTTGAATAACCAGGTCAGCTGGTGTTGAGTACGGCCTGGAGTCGGCCGGTCTTGTGGTATCGGGCGAGGCGTCGGGTCATGATGATGACCATGGCCCACTGGACCATAGCGGCGTGGTGTTCGGGGTGGCATTCGTAGTCGCGGACGGTCCGTCGGCAACGGTTGATCCACGACAGGGACCGCTCGACGACCCATCTGCGGTGCAGGACCTGAAGCCGACCTGGTCGGCGAGCTTGCGCACGATCTCCACCGCGAGGCCCAGGACAGCGGCGGCCCAGGTGACGAGTTGGCCCGCGTAGCCACCGTCGGCCCAGATCTTGGTGACGCGGGTGAAGCAGGTGCCCAGCGCCCACAGCAGCGCGCGGGCGGCATCGCGGTCCTGCACTCCGGCGCCGGTGACCATGATGATCAGCAGCAGGCCGGTGGTGTCCACGACGATGTGGCGTTTGCGGCCGTTGACGTTCTTGCCGGCGTCGTACCCGCGGCTGGTCTTGACCACAGTCTCAGCGGCGCGCACGGACTGGGAGTCAACGATCGCCGCGGTCGGTTCGGCGTTGCGGCCCTCTGCAAGCCGGACATGTTCGCGCAGGCCAGCGTGCAACCGGGTGAGGGTTCCGTTGCGGGTCCAGGTGCGGAAATAGTGGTAGACGGTGCGCCAGGGCGGGAAGTCGACCGGCAGCGCGCGCCACACGCAGCTGTTGTGGTCGAGGTAGCGGGTGGCGTCGACGATGTCGCGGCGCGGGTAGGTTACCGGCCGGCCGCCGCGTTCGCGGCCGCCACCGGCAGGCAGGTACGCGGCGATCAGCTGCCACTCGGTATCGCTGGTGTCCGACGGGTAGCGGCGAGGACGGGCCGTGGGCAGGTGCCCGGGCGCGGGCGACAGGGGCGCGGCAGCGGCCTGGCCGCAGACCAGGTAGAAACTCACCGTGGGGCCTTCGGGGGGCATGGATTCGACAACCACAGCCGTACCCGAAGGCCTCACCCTGTGCCCCCGCGACACACTGAAACCGATTCGGATTCCCTGCATCTCAGTGACTCCCATACCCGCCGAGCTCATCATTCAATGAGCTCCAAGCGGGCGGTCACCACTATCTCGTAAGGAGCGCCGTAGCATAGCGGTCATGACAGCACCTACTACCCTGCCGGCGGGTTATCGGTTGGTCGATGGACCACCGACGGTCGGAGACTACCTAATCCTTCGCAAACGATCTGGGCTCTCACCGCGTCGACCCGATCAGGCTGCCGCCGCAGTGCAGGGTGGCTGGGCTGCGGTGCACGTATTGCACGAGGAGAGCGGCACGACAGTAGGGATGGGTCGGGTGCTCGGCGATGGCGGGTGGTACTTCCACGTGGTCGACATGGCTGTATTGCCAGAGCACCAGCGTCGGGGCATAGGTGACGCGGTACTGACTGCGTTACTGGAGACAATCCGTCGGGAAGCGCCGCCCGGTGCGTTCGTGAACTTGCTCGCCGATCCGCCGGGCCGCCGCCTCTACGAGCGGCACGGTTTCCGCCAAACGGGGCCGAACTCTGTCGGGATGGCCCGGACCCTTGACTGACGACGCAACTGGCCCCATGTCACCAGACCGGCCGACTCCTCAACACCAGCTGACCTGGTTATTAAACGCGCTCTGACAGATGTCCCTGGGCCGGATCACCACCCGGTGTTTTCGATGCCCGGGCGGTGACCTGCCCTGTCAGGCCGCCCGTGGGTTGGGGCGGGTTTGG
>NZ_MUYZ01000590.1:0-1814 GCF_003013775.1 Micromonospora sp. MH33 | reverse complement strand
ATGCTGGCCTTCCTGGGCATCGTGCTGTTCGGCCCGGTGCTGGTGCCGGCGCTGGTCCGGGCGCTCGGCCGGCCGGCCCGCCGGCTGCTCGGCGTCCCGGCCGGGCTGGCCGTGGCGAACGCCGTGCGCAACCCGCGCCGGGTGGCGGCCACCGCCACCGCCATGGTCATCGGGATCGGCCTGGTCTCCGCGTTCGTGGTCGGTGCGGGCAGCGCGAAGGCCGGCATCGAGCGCGCGGTGGACGCGCGCATCGGGGTGGACTTCCTGGTCACCGGCATCGGCGGGGACCTGCCGGCGCCGTTGGCCGGCGAGCTGGCGGCCCGGCCGGAGCTGGGTGTCGTGCACGAGCAGCGCAGCCGGGTGGTCGACGGGGTCGAGGTGCGGGCCGCCCACCCGGCGCTGGTCCGGCGGACGCTGTCCGCGGTGGACACCGGCGACCCGGCCGGCCTGGGCCCGGGGGCGGTGCTGGTGCACCGCGAGCTGGCCGCGGCCCGCGGCTGGTCGGTCGGCAGCACTGTCCCGCTCGCCGGCCGGTCGTTCCGGGTGGCCGCCGTGGTGGCCGACGACAACCCGGTCCTGGCCGGCAGTCCGGTACCCGCCGGACACGTGGTGGACGTCGTCGACGCCGACTTCGCCCGCCTCTTCCCGGCCGAGCGCGGCCACCTGGCCGAGGTGGACCCCGCCGACGGGGTCTCCGCCGACGCCGCCCGGGCCGCCGTCGAGTCGGTGCTCACCCGCTATCCGACCGTCAACCTGCTGGACCAGGCCGCCTACAAGAAGATGCTCACCGGCACCGTGGACCTGGTGCTCGGCTTCGTCACCGCGCTGCTCGGCCTGGCCGTGGTGATCGCGCTGGTCGGCGTGGCGAACACGCTCACCCTCTCGGTGGTGGAGCGGACCCGGGAGAACGCGGTGCTGCGCGCGGTCGGGCTCAGCCGCGGCGGGATGCGGGCGGTGCTCGCCGTCGAGGCGGTGCTCACCGCGCTGGTCGGCACGCTGCTCGGCATCGCCCTGGGCACCGGGGTGGCCGCCGGCGGGATGGCCGTGCTGGCCCGGATCGGCGGGGATTTCACCCTGGTCCTTCCCTGGGGGCGGCTCGGCCTGATCGTCGCGGTGGCGGTGGTCGCCGCGCTGGCCGCCTCGGTCCTGCCCGCCCGCCGGGCGCTGTCCCGGCCGATCGTGGCGGCCCTCGGCGCGGACTGAGCCCCTGGGCGCCCGGAACGACTCGAGCCGGTCCCGCGACAGCCGCGGGACCGGCTCGCCGGCTCCGGGCGCCGCCGGTTCCCGGTGCGAGCGGGTGCGGGCCGCTCCGGATGCCGCTGGGTTCAGGTGCGGGTGGGACCGGGTGTCGCGGGATCAGCGGTCGGACGCCGGCTGGGCGCCGCCCCCGTTGCCGCCGTCGCCCCCGACGGGCGCGGTCGTGGTCGTCGTGGTCTCGGTCGGCGCGGTGGTCTCCACCGGCGAGGTGGTGGTCGGCGCCGTGGTCGGCGCGGTCGGCTGCGTCGACGGGATGCTCGACGGGGTCGGCTCGACCGACGCGCTGGGAGAGCCGCTCGGCGTGGCCGAGCTGGAGGACGAGGGCCGGCCGGTCGGGCCCACCGGCCGGTAGCTGCGGCCGCCACCCTCCGTCGGCGGTGCCTCGGTGACCGCGGCGTCCGCCACCGAGTTGCTCGGGGCAACCGCCGGCGCGGTGGGGTCGATCTGGGTGGCCGGGGCCTCGGCGTTCTTCGCCGCGCCCAGGGCGGCGCCCAGCGCGGTCAGCGCCACCAGCACCGCGGCGAGCGCGCCGACCAGCGTGCCGCGCCGGCCCGGCC
>NZ_MUYZ01000059.1:0-29132 GCF_003013775.1 Micromonospora sp. MH33 | reverse complement strand
CTGGTCCGGGACGCCACCGGCCCGGGCAGCAGCCTGCTGGCCGACGCGCTGCGCGGGGCCCGGCTGCCGGGCGCCGCCCCGTACGCCTGGATCGCCGGCGAGGCCGGCATGGTCCGGGCGGTCCGCCGGCACCTGGTCGGCGAGCGCGGCCTGGACCGGCGCCGGGTCACCTTCGCCGGCTACTGGCGCCGCGGCGCGTCGGAGGAGGACCTCCGGGCCGAGGCCGCCAGCGCCTGACCGGCCCGGCGGCGGGACTACCGCAGCGCCACGGGGGTAGAGGAGAACGTGACCGCGCCCGGGCCGTACCGCCGGTGGCGCCCGGACCCCCGGGGCGCGCCATGACCGAGGTGGTGGCCGCGGCCCGCCGGCAGGCGCAGGAGGCGTTCGAGCGGCTGCGCCGCTACTTGATCGTCGCCCTCCAGGCCGGACTGGCGGCCGGGCTGTCCTGGTACGTCGCCAACACCCTGCTGCACAACCCGCAGCCGCTGTTCGCGCCCGCCGCCGCGGTCGGCACCATCGCCGCGGCCATCGGCAACCGGGTACGCCGCACCGCCGAGTTGCTCGGCGGGGTGATCCTCGGCGTGCTCGTCGGTGACCTGATCATCCAGGTGATCGGAAACGGGCCCGTGCAGACCGGGCTGGTCGTGGCGCTGGCAATCTCGGCGGCGGTGGTGTTCCGCGGCAGCGGGGCGGTGATGGTGCAGGCCGGCAGCACGGCCGTCCTGCTGGGCACCGTCGAGCCCAGCGGGCCGGACCTGGCCGTGCCGCGGACCCTCAACGCGCTGGTCGGCGGCGGGGTGGCCGTGGTGGTGGCGCTGCTCCTGCTGCCGCTGAACCCGGTCCGGGTGGTGCACCGCGCCGCCGGCGCCAGCCTCGGCATCTTCGCCCACCAGTTGACCGTCGCCGCCGAGGCCCTCGCCGCCGGTGATCCGGGGCGGGCCGACGCGGCGTTGCAGCGCCTGCAGGCGGCCGAGGCGGAGCGAAGGCAGACCACCGAGATCGTCGCCGCGGCTGCGGAGGTGGCATCGCTGTCCCCGTGGCGGTGGCGGCGCCGCTCCCAGCTGCGCCGCTACGAGGCCCCGTGCTTGGGTACGTGACCCCAGCCACTAAGTAACCCGCGAGTAATTTATGCCGCCGGGGTTCGTCGGATCGAGGTCGCGAGGGGCTGCTCTGGCAGCCGGTCGGCGTTGACCGCTGCCAGGACCGCGGGCTCGCCGTTGGCGGTGAAGGGCCGGACCCTGGCAGCCGGTGAGCAGTTGCTGCGTCGTCAGCTTCTCGGTGATGCGGCGGCCGCCGCCTTCTCCAGCACGCGGTACACGGTCGGCCGGGACACCTTGAACAACTCGGCCAGCTCGGCGATGTTGTGCTCACCATCGCCGTGCAGCTCGACCAGGTGCCGCTGCTGGGCCGCCGACAGCTTGGGCTGCTTGCCTTTCAGCTTGCCCTTCGCCTTCGCGATCGCCATCCCCTCCCGGGTGCGTAGCCGCAGTAGGTCCACCTCGAATTCGGCGAACGTGGCCAGGATGTTGAAGAACATCTTGCCCATCGGGTCGGAAGGGTCGTAGATGCTGCCACCCAGCGACAGCCTCACCCCGCGCCCTACGAGGGAGTCGCCGATGTCGCGGGCGTCGGGCACCGACCGGGCCAGCCGGTCCAGTTTCGGCACCACGAGTGTGTCCCCGCCGCGGACCGCCGCCAGGGCCTGATCGAGACCCGGCCGCTTGCGGCTGGTGCCGGTCAGGCCCTCGTCCACATAGATCCGGTCTTCAGGGACTCCGAGCTCGCGCAGGATCGCCCACTGGGCTGCCACGTCCTGATTGTCGGTCGAGCACCGCGCGTAGCCGATCAACGCCATGCCAGGAGTGTAACATTTAGCGCCCGCTCACCGTACAAATCACCGGACACCCTAACTGAGACAAGATCGCTGGGCCGGGTTTCGTGATCGCCCTGTTCCGAGGTCCTGTGCACCGATGACCCGTACTCGCGTGCACGAGTCGTCCGGAGTGTCCGGTGAAGGATCGCTCACCGGACACCCTCGGCCGGGTGGTGCACACGGGTTCGGGTTGCCGGTGCGGTTGCCAACCGGCGATCTGCGCCTATCGCAGGTGCGCGGACGACGGAGTTCGGCGACGACCCGGTCGTCGTACGGCACTTCCCGGGGCCGAGGTAAGCCCAAAAGGGACCACGGGATGATCTTGGAGCCCTGAGCGTCCGGCCCGTCACCCGTTCGTCTCGGCTTCGTTGATGTGATGTTGGGCTTGTCGTCTGGGGCCAGGGTGTGCCGGGCGGTACAGCCAGGGGAGCCTCCCCGCTCGGCACCCAGTCATCGTTGTTGGTTTGCCACTGGCATGGGCAGGGAGCACGGGAGCGCACCACGGTGCACCACCATGGCGCCACCCGGAGCACGTGCGGTGCAACGATTCGCCACCACCACCCGTTCGGGTGAGCCGGCCGCACCCCGCGCCGCCAGGCAGGAGGCATGGTCGGCCGCCCGGACGGATGCCATGCCGGGTCCTTCCGTGGTACGGCGTGGCCGGGCGGGTGCCGGAGCTCACAGGGCCTGTTCGGCTTCGCGGGTCTGTTCGCTCCGGCCCGTCCGATCCGACCGCCGGGCTCCGGGAGGCGTCTCGGTCGTACGGAGCAGGAGGTCTCCGGCGACCCAGCGCGTGCCGCTGGGGCCGTGGACCTCTACCAGTGCCACGGCGCGGACGCGGTGGCCGTCCAGGCCTTCGCCCTTGGCGTTGGCCATCGGTGTGCCGAATCGCAGCAGTTCGCGGCGCTGGCTGGAGGAGCTTGCGTTCTGGCCGAGCATGGCGCGGTCGCCCACGACCGGGACGGTCGGTCCGCCGCGGTCAGCGGAGCCGTACCGTGAGGAATGGTTGTACCCGAGGCTCGGCGTGATGGTGTTGTCCGCCTGTGTCTGGAAGCCGTCCGCAGAGAGCTCGATCCGGTCGATGGCGGTGTCCTTGCTGGTCACCTCCGCGCGCGGTGAGTACAGAGTGATCTTCATCGACACGCCGGTGCCGCCCGGGTGGCCGAGGAACGGGGCGACGGCCGCGGGCTCCAGCGGGGTCAGTCGGTTGCTCTGCGCCAGGGACGTCAGCCGGATGAGCATGCCTTCGGTCGACGTGGTGGTCTGGGGCCTGGAGGTGTCCTTCAGCGAGTGGTCGACGGATCGCAGCGCGTCCCTGAGCTCGTCCATGCCACCGAAGTCGTAGATCTCGATCGGCCGTGCGGGCACCCAGGCCGGGCTGGACAGCAGGACGCGCAGGTCTGCTGGGACCTCCATCTCCACGGCCACCCCGCCGGGGGGCGGCGTCGGGCGGGGCACGGATGGATTGGTCGTGAAGACGGCAGGCGGGATGGTCGCGGCGCGCCGTTCCCCCCGGTCCGGTGTCTCTGAGGCGTTGAACCACAGCACGGCGGTGGCCGGTTCCACCTCCCGGCGCCCGATCCGGGACGCGGGGAAGAGTTCGGCCAAGGGGAGGGGCAGGACGAACGCGGCCGCCAGGTCCAGCCCACTGCCGATCAGATCGGCGAGAAGTCCGACCAGGGACTCGGTCAGCGGGCGTGAGGAGACCCGTACCTCGTACTCGTACGGCACGGGAAACTCACTGGTGTTGCCGAACGTGCGCTGCCAGGAGCGCAGTTCACGGCTGGAGCTCTGGGCGTCCGAACGGTTGCTCTGCCGTGCCAGACTCAGCGTGCTCCTGGCCTGCTCGCCGTTGCTTTCGCCGAGTGGTGCGAAGTCGGCCTGTCCGCTGATGGTCCGGGTGCTGCTGATCCTGGTGGCGCCCGGCACCTCCAGGGCGGTGCCGTCGCCGTGGGAGTGGCCGAACACGTTGTCCATGCCGGAGGTCGTCGTCACCCGCTTGCCACGGCGTGCGGAGAGGTCCTGCCCGGGGGCCGGCCGCGCGACGAGCGCCACCTCGACAAGACGGGGGCCGAGCCAGGACCGGTGGACGAAGTGGAAGGCTGTGTGCCCTTGGGGACCCGCGTTGACCAGGGTGCGCAGGCCGAGGCTGGTGGAATGTTCGTTGATCCGGGTCAACACTCCGGGCACGTAGGCAGCGTGACCGGGCGTGGTCACCCCTGGGGCCTCTTGCTGGACCAGGCGGTGTATCCGCCGCTGGAACGAGCTTCGGCCGCCTCCGGTGTGGACCTCGGTGACTACCCCCGCGCCGATGGTGCCACCGCTGTCGACGTACCACGCCGGAAGGCGGCGGTCCGATGGGCCGACGGGCGCGGACGTCTGGCCGGCCTCGGCGACCAGCGCTGCCAGGTCCGGGTGGTTCTGCAGGTCATTGTCCACTAGTAGGAATTCCACGCCGTCGGGAAGTTCGACCACGCGGGTACGGTTCAGGCCGCCCAGTCCCGGGGCTACGGTGCCGCTGACCAGGTTGCGCGCGCCGCTGCGGACGGTCACCACGTAGTGGGCCTTTGCGGTGAAGCGGAACGCGGCCGTGGTGTCCTCGGTGGTGACGCGGAAGACACCAGTGTTGTCGTTGACGGTGACGCCGTCCGTATGGGCGACGCGTGCCTGGAGGCCGCCCTGGGGCGCTACAGCGTCGCCCTTCCCGCCGTACCGGCCCGCCAGGGACAGGCCGCCCTGGTGGCCTGCCTGCCTGTTCCGGGTGGAGGCGGACGCGTCGGTGGACTGCAGCCAGCGTTCCGCGTCGAGCTTGGGCGGCTGCGGCAGGACCCGTACGTCGGTGAGATACCCCCTCACCTCGATCGTGAAGTCCGTACCGGCCAGCGCGCCCGGTGTGGCGGCGCCTTCGACGGGATACGAATCGCGGAAGATCCGCAGCGCGTTGGCGGACAGATGGTGCGGGGAAAGCGCGGTATCGGCGACCTCGTTCGCCGACGACTCGTGGTCGGTGGCCGGCTCGCCCACCGAGGCGCGCCATACCCAGCGTCCCGCGTCGGCGACCGAACCGCTCACCCAGTGCGCACTGCCGGCGATGAGGCCGCCCACGGCCCGCAACAGCGGCGAGGACCACGGGCGGGGGACAGCACGCGGTTCCACCGTCGCGCCCGTAGCGGCGTCCTGTGCCTCGACGTCGTCCTCGTCCTCGATCCACGCACCTGGCGTGGGCGGCATGACGTATCGCTCGTTCTCCTCAGCCACCGCGTGCTCGATGTCCTTGATCATGGCTAGGACCTCACGGCGCAGGTCGGCGCTACCGCCGACCCGGTCCAGCAGGGCCGTCTCCGGCAGCCGCAGAACGCCCTCTTGGACGGTGCGCCCGGGGTTCGGCAGGGCGAGCAACCGGTCGTCCTGGTGGCTGTGGTCGCGGACCGTCGCCGGTCCCGGGCGGGGAGCGGGGGACGGACGGTCGAGCGTGCGGAACGTGGGCACGGCCAAGCGCACGCTGCCGTCCGCGCTGACGGGTTCGGGATTCGGGCCGTGGCTGTGAGTGATGACCATCCGGTGGGTGACGGGGACCGCGAACACCTGTGTGCCGTTCTCCGTGGGGCTGAGCATGTAGTACTCGTGGCCGGTACCCGTGCTGGACCCCGTGTTCGTGGTGGTCTGCGACGTGTACGAGTAGTGCGGCCGGATCTGCTGGAGCCGCTGGTCGCCGTCGACGTCGAGCGGGTTGCTGACGGCGCCCTCACCACCGACGTTCCATGCGAAGGGCGTGCTCTGGAACTGCTGGTCCCCCGCGATCGTGGACCCCCTGTAGTTCAGCGTCTGGATCTTCGGGAGGGTGCGCTGGTGCTCGACACCCGCGTTGGCGTCCGGCGCGGCGTAGCGGCGCTCGGTGACCAGACGGACGGAGACGCGCTGGGTGCCGAGCGGAGTGGGGAGTTCGAACCAGGTGGTGTCGCCGCCTTCGATCATCTCGTCCAGGGCGGAGCGCAGGCCCAGCCTTGAGCGCATCTGGTCCAGCTTGCGCAGGTTGTTGAGCCTCTGGGTGCGGATGGCCTGGTCCATCGCCTTGTCCCACCGTCGTGTCTCGGGCCGGTCGGAGGGGAGGAAGCCGTTGTCGCGCAGCCAGCGTTCGGCCTGGTCGAAGAGAGGGCTGGTGCCGGAGACCTGGAGCGGGGTGGTGGACACCCCGAGCTGCTTGAGGTGCAGCACCTCCGGCGGCAGGTAACGCGTCTCGGTCGGCACATGGCCGAGGGCGTCCAGTGAGGGGACCAGCATGACGACCGGGTAGTGCTTGCCACCGTCCAGGGGCGATCCGGCGGTGGGGCCGAGTGGAGCGCTGTCCGGGCGGACGAGGGTGATACGTAGCCGCATTCGGGGCGTGACCTGGAGAAGCGGGGTCGCCGTCCGCAGCGAATGGGCAATGCGGGCACTTCCCCCATTGGTCAGCACATGGGTGAACTGATGCTGCCCACCGAACTGGAAGGTGAACTGCCCGCCCAGCGGTTCCACGCCGGTGAGAGGGTCGGGGGCTCCGGTCCCGAAGCCCAGGGTGATGGACACGTTGAGGCCGGCGCCGTTGCTGATCTGGGCGCTGCCCTGCACGCGCAGTGACCGCAGAATGTAGGTCTCCAGCACCGAACTCGCCGTGGTGGGACCGGTGATGGTGTCACCGCCGGTCAGCTCAGCACCGATCCAGAGGTACCCGATGGCTTCGCCGGAGGAGGTGTAGAGGGTGGGCGAGGCAACCGAACCACCCCAGGTCTGAGGGAGGTTGCTGCGTAGGTTGCCCTCGCCGAAGAACTCGAACAGCTCTCGGCGGGAACCCTCCGACAGCGAACCCAACGGGTCGGCGAAGGACCGCAGCACATCGGCGAAGAGCACGTCGTGGTCTGCCAGGGCCAGCGGGCCGAAGAGCGGTACCACGTCCAGCAGCCGGTCGAGCGGCGCGGGCACGCTCTCCGGCCGCGCTGGGTCGACATCGGGAAGCCCCTCGGAGGTGGACAGATAGGTGGGAAACCACACCAGCAGCTTGTCCGGCGCGACGCCTGGGGCGGGCTCCCATCCGAGGGCGGGCAGCGCGCCGAGCGGCGAGGTGATCGGGCCGTCGTTGCGCCGCAGTTCCCAGGTCATCGCATAGTCGAACGGCCAGTGCCGGCCCTTGCTTCGGATCAGCACCATCGGCTGCACCGTCGTGCCGACCGTCACCGAGGTCGTGAGCTGGTTGTAGGTGAGGCTGGGTCGCGGCGTGAACGTGATGCGGCGCAGCGGACCCTTGTCCACCGACCAGGTGTGGGAGAAAGGATGACCAAAGGCGCGCAGATCGCCGCTGCCACCGCTGTCACCGGCTTCGTTGATGCCGAAGGCCCAGCGCTGCACGCTCACGGGCGGTCCGTCGGGCATGTGGTCGAGCTGCTGGGGCGAGGGCCCGAGGGCGGTGAGCCCGAGGCGGAGCGAGACGGGATGCCGCCGCTTGCGGTAGGTGACGTTGAGGGGCAGGCCAGCGACGCTGATCAGCCGGGCCCACTCGGCGGACAGCAGACGAGCGGTCAGGATGCGGCGCACCTGGGCGCGGAACCCGGGATCCGGCCCCTGGCCGTTCTCCACCAGCTCGATCACCCGTTCCCGCAGCCAGGCGACGGTTGCCTGTGGGACGGGCGTGATGTGGGCGAGTTCCAGCGCGCCGTCACGACGTGTGCCGAAGCGGAGAACGGGGTCGCTAAGGGGGCGGGTGGGCGCGCCGTCCTCGGGATCGGGGGCGGGTTCCGGACCGGACTCAGGTCCGCTCTCAGAGGCGGGCTCGGGCGCAGGATCGGGCGCGGAGATGGTCTCGGGGTGCCGTTCCCGCTCGGGGACAGTGTCGGTGGGCGAGGTCACGACGATGGTGGGCAGGTCGTCCATCGGCGGCGTGACCGTGATCGTGGGGATGGCGGCGGGGACGACGCTTTCGCCGTCGTCCCCTTGGTCGCCGCCAGGCGGCTCGGCGCTCTGGGTGGTGATGAGGCGGTCGAAGTCGCGCAGTGCCTCATAGTCTCCCAAGTCTCCTGGGGCTGGGGACAGCGTGGTGGAAGTGCCGACAGCGGTCGTGACTGTCCACACCGGGGCGGCGGGGCCGCTGGTCGCGGGCAGCAGTGCGATGCGGGCCCTGGGAGCACCGTGCTCCGAATCCTCGTCGAGGAACAGGGTCGACGGCACATTCACGGTGATCAGCTCCAGGCCGCCGAGCCCTTGCGCGGCCTGTTCGCGCGCGTTTTCGGAGATCGCATCGAAGTCGGTCAACAGCAGCACCCGCGGCGGCGGTCCCCCGGCCGGCCCGGCGGCCTGGGCCGCGGCCAGGTCCTTGCGCAGGCGCCGGCCGAAGGCCAGCGGCGTCTCCCAGTAAGTGAGGTCCTGCCGCTCGTCGTAGACGGCGAAAAGGCCATCGGCGAAGTAGCAGGCCACCGTGGCCACGCCGTCGAGGCCGAAGGGCAGCTCGCCCAGTTCCCGGGTGTGCCACGGCCGGGCCGCCACACGCAGAACCCCAGCGACCGGGCCGGTACGCCCCGAAGTCCCCGGGCGGTAGGCGTCGTTCGGGGTCCACGCCACGTACGAGGAACCCAGCACCGGTGCGTTCAGGGCAGACGAGCGGGATGCGAGGTCGCGCCGGTCGAAGTAGCACAGGCCGCGGGCGTGCTTGCCGCCGAACGGGGACGGGCGCAGCCCGGCCGGGGCCACGGAGTCGGGAGCGGCGGAGCGTTCGACCAGCCAGCTGGCGGGAGTTGAAGGAAACCGGGAGCGATAGGACCATCGCACCCGGTCACCGACAGGACCCTGGGGGCAGGCCGACCGGAACTCCCCGCCCTCGCCATCCGGCGTGCAGTACGCGCCCAGAAACGACTTGGCCCCGGCCGCACGGCTGCCCGCGTCGAGCGGCTTGACGCCCACGGCCATCGCACCGCGCGGAAACCAGACCAGGCGCCCGAGCAGATCGGCGAGCAACTGGCGCTCCGCGTCGCTGCCGCAGGTCAGGATCACCAGCGGGTCTTCCAGCGGCCGCTTCGAGGTACCCAGCTCCGGCAGCTCCCGCAGCCACAAGCCCAGCGCCTGATCCGTGACCGGCTGCCCCACGCCGTCCACCACCAGGCACAGCTGACCCTCCGGAGACGAGTGCGCCATAAAGAAGAACGGGTCGAGCCCAGGCGGCCACGGCCAGGCCCGCCAGTCCGAAGGCACTGGCAGACTGTACCGAGTGCCCCAACGGTAGTAGCCGGTGAAATCGACCGCCGCCCGATTAGGAGCCAGCAACGCCGCGATCGGGTCCCGGGCCGCGGCGAACCCCGGTGTGAACCCGGGCAGCGAGGCATGCACGACGCCCCCGTCCATCGTCAAGGACCGCAGGGTCACATCCTTGCCGTCCAGCTCCGTCAAAACCGGAGCGCCCGTCAGAAGCATCGAAATTCCCTCACAGTGTGACGTCGCGATTTAGTACGATTTGACATCCCATAAAAATTGCTGACACTTGTTCTGATTGGGTTTTAGGACATGCCCAGCCATCCGGGGCGGCGTCGATCACGGCGCGTGGGCTCGATGTCCGCCGGGGCGAGCGGTACTACCTCGCACATCTCATGGACGAGCACCATGATCCTTTCGGCTTTCACTGCACGATTGTCCAGAGCGTCGGCCATTCCTTGCATGCTCGCGACTGCTTGGCTCGCAGCATCGACGTGCCGGTCCCAGGCTTCGGCGTGGGCGTTTGCATCATCTCCGGACCAGTATCGAGACGACCCGCTTAGGTCGGAATTGATGTCGGCATAGCAGTCCTGAATGGTGTCGGGCCATATTCTCGCAACGCGGATTTCCCCTGGATCGCTCCGGGATCACTTTTCGGCAGGCCGGAACCGACCTTTCGAAGGATCCAGAGAACGGCGTCCTGGATCTCCTCATTGATATTGAGTATCGAGCATCAAAGCGAGACGGGCGCATTGGTCCGGCGCCGGGTGATGTTGTCGCACGCATCTTGTTGGGCCGTGTCGTTTCCCGCGGCCTTCTTCAGTGCCTCGGCATGCCGGAAGACCCGTAGCGCACAGTTCAGCCACCATGCCTGCCATAGGATGCAACGCCTGCTATGGCCTCGCAGCTGTCTGCCTGCGGATCACCTCCTTTGTTGGCCACTGGCAGGCAGGAAAGAGCTGCGCAGGGCCGTATGCCGCGCGCAGCATGTGGATGAGAGTCCACCCAGGACGGCGTGTTGGCCGCATGCAGCCATGCGGCCGCAGCTGGTTAAACGCCTGGTTGGATGCGAGTTGGAGAGTGTCAGCGGGCGGATGCCCGAGCGACAGAGGGCGCTGCTCACCCGCGCCAAGTCGACGTGACGCCGCACGATGGCGTGGAGCTCGTGTCCACAGCGGGCGTCCAGCGTCATGGCTCTATGAAATCTCAGGAAGTCCTATGGGTCAAGTAGGGATTCAACATCTGGGCGCTTTGCAGGCTGATGCCTGGTCTCGTCGATCATGAGCACGGGCAAGTCCGCGACCTGGCGGTGCCTCAGTGAGCCATCCCGGGTCTGGTGGAGGGCTCTGAAAACCGGCGATGATCCTGGTGGTGACAAACAAGGCCACGAGCGCAGGCGTCGCGGTTCGCCAGCGATGTACGAACGCTATCGGCGATGACGTCTACTCAAGCTTCCTGAGGTTTCGTCAGTCCGGCTTTTTCGGCTAAATTGGCACGAAATCCGCAAGTCCAGCATCAGAAAACAGGACCTACGCACCCAACCCGCCCACGTCCGTTGGGAGTTCCCCAAACGGACGCCGTGCCGGTATCACGCGATCACCTGACCGCTGCCGAACACCACGGCGTCTTCGGCGTCGTCCGGATCGTCGTCGAACTCGTCGCGCATGTCGCCAGCGGTGGGGATCCGGTCGTAGTCGAGGCGTTTGTCGAGGTCGAGGGCGAACACGCCGTGCAGCAGCACGTTGCTCCAAAAGAGCGGGCTCAGGCCGCGGATGTCGCGTTCGGTCAGCCGGGCGGCCCATTCGGGTTCGGACAGGATCCGGTCGACCAGGCGGGTGTTGACCAGGACGAGCGCGGATTGCAACAGGTGCAGGGCGAGCATGGAGATTTCCTGGGTCTCCTTGTCCGGGCCGGTCAGCTCCCCGTCTTTGCCGTAGTGGATCGCCACGTTCGCCGAGTTCCACTGCTCGACGACCTGCAACCCCTCGTGGATCTCCTGGCGCAGGTTCTCGCTGGCCAGATAGTCGGCGATGAACGCGGTACGCACCGCGCGGCCGAGTTCCTCGATCGCCAGCAGCGTCGGGTGTTTGGGGCCCTTGGTGTTGAACCGGCGCATCACCTGCTCGGCTTCGGCAGTGCCCAGCTGCAGCGCCCGCGCGTACTTGATGATCTGGTCGTACTGCTGGCGGATCAGGTCCCATTTGATCGGCCGGGTCAGCACCGTTTCCAGGCCCGGGTAGCTGGCCCCGTTGTCCGGCCGGTTCAGGCTGTATCCGCCGATGTTCTTGATCCTCGGCAGCAGCTTGTAGCCCATGACGTAGGTGAACGCGAACGCGGGCAGGCTCGCCCCATGCGTATCGGTGTAGTTGGAGTCGATCTCCGAGGCGTCGACGTCCTGGGAGTGGCGAATCAGGCCCTCCATCATCGCCGCCGGCTCCGACGCCGAGCAGGTCGTCAGCTGCGAGTACACGCATACGCTCTTACGCTCGACGTGCCAGTAGATCATGACGCCGGGTCCGCCGTAGCGCTGGTGCCATTCGGTCATCATGTTCGACTGCCATGATCCGAACTTTTTCGAGTCCGACGCGCACGCGGTGCCGGTGCCCCACCAGCGTTCGTCCCGGCTACGCAGGGTCGCGTTGACCACGGTTGCGATGGCCCGGCGCAGCCCGTCACGGTTGACGAACAACCGGCGGGTACGGCGCAGCTGGGCCTCGGACACCTTGTGGTCGCCCGAGTGGACCATGCGGCGGATATCGATGTTCGTACCCAGCGCGAACACAATCAGCAGCAGGCGTTTGCGCAGCTCATCGCCGGTGATGCCCTCCCGGGTGGCGATCGAGTGGAAGTCGGCGTGAAAGCCGGTGAGCCAGTCGGCCTCGGTCAGCAGATCCAGCAGGCTCACCACGCCCCAGCGGCGGATGACCTCCTCCTTCAAGGCGCCCAGGTGCGGCGGGGCGGGCTGCTTCTTGCGCGGCGGCACGGTGATCCACGCCTGGCCGTGCTTGATCCCGATCCGCACCCCGCCGGTGGTGTCCTCCTTCAGCCCGCGGGCCAGCCGGGTCAGCGCCGTGTCTACCCTGGTCTTCAGGGTGGCCAGGAACTCGGTAGGGTCCTGCGGCAGCCGCAGCGCCTGGTAGTGCACGTCGCGGTGCACGTCGAAGTCGGCGGGCAGCTCGGTCTCCGGGTTACGCCACCGCTTGGCGCCCACCACCCAGATCTCCCGGTTCATCAGCGCCTGCCGCAACGCCCGCAGCACGCACAACTCGTATGGGATGCGCTCGACCCGCTCCTGCTCGTCGACCACCGCCGCCTTCCAGTCCGCCGGCACCACCCCCACGATCGGCGGCTCGTCGGCGTGCTCGTAGAAGGCGGTGTCTCGCAGATCCCGGTCCTTGTACCGGTCCAGCAGCTCGATTGCGTTCATCACCGGTCGGTGCCGGGTGTTGTTGCACCGGCACTCCAGGGCCGTGAGCAGCTTGGGCAGCATCTGCCGGTAGTAGCTGCTGTAGGAGCTGGTCAGCACCGTACGGACCTGGGCCTTTCGCCGTGACTCGGTCGCCTCCGCCTCCGCGGCCAGCCCTTTGAGCGTGTCCTCCCCCACGAGGGGGAACAGCACGTCACGGACCTTGCTGTCCGGGTGCTCCAACGCGGCCCGGGCGATGCGGAACAGCACCGTCTCCTTGTTGGAGACCCGCTTGAACTCCTGCATCTGGGCCTTGTCTACCCGCCGCTCCGCCCGCGTGTTGATCCGATTGACCAGATCGATGAACAGCCGCACCAGATCGTCGGTGATCTCCGTCAGGCGGCACCAGCACAACACCGCCAGCAGCGTCAACGCCACCTCCGGCGTGTGGTCGCGGCGCAGCGTCGACGGGAACTCCTCCAACGCGCGGGCCTTCCACACCGCGATCCGATTCTCCGACACGTCCGCGAACAGATCCGCCGGCAGCCCGACCGCCCGCACCCGCTGCAGTTTGGTGATCTCCGCCAGCAGCGTCTCCAGGCCCAGCTTGCCCGGGTCAGCCTTCAGCTCGGTGAACAGGCTGCGCTGCGCCGGGTCGGCGGCGTCGCGGTCGGACACCAGCGGCGAGATCGCCGCCATCAACGCGTCGACTACACCCGGGGCCTCGCGCAGCCGCCGCACCGTCATCGCGACGAACTGCTGGTCAGCGGCGGCGGTCGCTGAACTGATGATCCGATCAATGCGCCCCGGCGGCTCGACATGATCAGCCCGGCACCGGGCCAGCAGCGCCTCCCGCTGCCGCGCCTCGGTCAGCTCGCTCGGGCAGACCTCCGAGGCCAGCCACCCCGTCAGCCGCTCCTCGTCGGCGCGGGTCGACTCCCGGAACCCCAACTGGGCGCGGATCTGCGCCTTGTGGTTCTCGAAGTTGCGGCCGGTGAACTGGTAGCGGGTGAACTCCTCGACCGCCACCCGCACCTGCTTGGCCACGAACTCCACCACCACGGCCGGGAACTCGAAATGCCGCTGCGGGAAACGTGCCTCCAGCTCGAAATACTTCAAGGTCAACGCGAACCCCAGGCGCGTGAACCCGTACTTGTTGCCCACCATCTTCCGATCGGCATCGGTCAGCGACCACGACTCGATCAGATCGTCAAGATTCCACTCCCGGCGCACCGAAACACCTTGTCAGACAAGGATTTCCCGCACCACACCCTCCGTCCACGCCCAGGATCGATACGCTGACCCGTCGCCAGCGGAAACAAGCAGGAAGGCCACGAACATGCGCAGATGGGTCCGGTACGAGGCGCCGGTCATGGTGTGCATCGACATCGACGAAGACGGCTACACCGGCAAAGTCGTCAACGTCGTACTGGCCACCGAACACGACGACATCAGCCTCGCCCGCGACTACCGAGGCCAATTCCTCGTCTACGACGAGACGATGAACCGTATCGACAGCGACAACGACGGATCAGAGAGCGGCACCCGTGCCGTCACCATCGCCGACCGTCGAGACGAATGGCCTCACGCCGACGACTGGGAACAAGGCCCCGACGCACTGCGCTACCCCGGCCTCTACGACATCGACGACAAGCCGGCAGACGAAGACGACGAGGACGACCTCGAACCGTTCGACGATGAAGACGACCACAACCACGCGCGGTAGCCCCAGGTAAAGCCAGGTCCCCCCCGGCACTCCCAGGGACACAAGTTACTCATGGGTTACTTAGTGGCTGGGGTCACGTACCCAAGCACTGGGCCTACGAGCACGCCGCCACGCACCTGGAGCTGGCCTTCACCAACAGCCGCAACATGGTCCGCCGGGTGGTCGCGCTGCTCGACGCCCGGGAGCCGGTCCCGGCCGACCTGCCGGCCGCGATCGAGGCCTTCGGGCAGGCGCTGCGGCTGCTGCACCGGGACTTCCTGGCCGGTCGGACCCCCGAGATCGCCCGGTCGCGGGCCCTGGCCGCCGAGGCGGCCCGCCGGGCCCGGGGCCAGGGACTCGGCTTCTCCGGCACCATCGTCGCCTCTCAGGTGTTCATCGTGGTCGGCGAGCTGCTCCAAGCGTCCGGGCTGACCAAGCCCGAGGCGGACCGGATGGCCGGGGTCTGAGCGGCCACCGGGGGTCCCGGACGACCCAAACGACCGTTAAGCTCTGGGGGTGGGAACCGACGAGCTCTACCCGGTCGAGCGGCTGGCCGCCGCCCAGCGCGCCACGGCCGCCGCGGGCCTGGACGCGCTGCTGCTCACCCCCGGCTCCGACCTGCGCTACCTGACCGGCTACGACGCCCACGAGGGGGAGCGGCTCACCTGCCTGGTGCTTCCCGCCGAGGGCGAGCCCACCCTCATCGTGCCGGTGCTGGAACGCCCCGGCGCCGAGGCCGCCCCCGGCGGCGGCTACCGGATCGTCGACCACGCCGACGGCACCGACCCCTGGCCGCTGGTGCGGGCCGCGCTGCCCGGCCCGGTCGCCGCCGTCGGGCTGGCCGACCGGATGTGGGCCGAGCAGGTGCTCGCCCTGCGCGCCACGCTGCCCGACGCCGCACAGCGGCTCGCCTCCGAGGTCCTGCGCGAGCTGCGGATCCGCAAGTCGGCCGCCGAGGTCGCCGCCCTGGCCGAGGCGGGCGCCGCGATCGACGCCGTGCACCGGCGGATGGGGGAGTGGCTGCGCCCCGGCCGCACCGAGGTCGAGGTGGCTGCCGACATCGCCGCCGCCATCCGGGCCGCCGGGCACATCCGCGTCGACTTCGTCATCGTGGCCGCCGGCCCGAACGGCGCCAGCCCGCACCACGGCACCGCCGACCGGCCGATCCGCCCCGGCGAGCCGGTCGTGGTGGACATCGGCGGCACCATGCCGTCCGGCTACCGCTCCGACTGCACCCGCACCTACGTCGCCGGCGGCCCCGCCCCGGCCGAGTTCACCGACTACTATGCGGTGCTGCACGAGGCGCAGCGCGCCGCGGTGGCGGCCGTCCGCCCGGGGGTGACCGCCGAGGCCCTCGACGCGGTCGCCCGGGACATCATCACCGCCGCCGGTCACGGCGACGCGTTCCTGCACCGCACCGGCCACGGCATCGGCCTCGACACCCACGAGGAGCCGTACGTCGTGGCCGGCAACCCCCGGTCCCTGGAGGCCGGCATGGCGTTCTCGGTCGAACCCGGGATCTACCTCGCCGGGCGGCACGGTGCCCGGATCGAGGACATCGTCGTCTGCACGACGGACGGCGGGCAACGGCTCAACACCACCCCCACGGAGCTCATCGCGCTATGACTGTCGACCGGATCCTCCCCACCGACGAGGCCCACGACCTGCTGGACCTCGCCACCGAACTCGCCGACCGGGAACTCGCCCCCAGGGCCGCCGGCTTCGAGGAGCGCGCCGAGTTCCCCCGCGAGGTGCTGCGCACCCTGGGCCGGGCCGGCCTGCTCGGCCTCCCGTACGCCGAGGAGCACGGCGGCGCCGCCCAGCCGTACGAGGTCTACGTCCAGGTGCTGGAGATCCTGGCCAGCCGCTGGCTCGCCGTCGCCGAGGCGGTCAGCGTGCACACCCTGTCCTGCTACCCGGTGGCCCAGTTCGGCACCGACGAACAGCGCAAGCTGCTGCCCGACATGATCGGCGGCGAGCTGCTCGGGGCGTACTGCCTCTCCGAGCCGCAGGGCGGCTCCGACGCCGCGGCCCTGACCACGAAGGCGGTCCGCGACGGCGACGCCTACGTGGTCTCCGGCACCAAGGCGTGGATCACCCACGCCCGGGTCGCCGACTTCTACAGCATCTTCTGCCGCACCGGCGGCCCCGGCCCCAAGGGCATCTCCTGCCTGCTGGCCGACCGGAACACCCCGGGCATCCACCCGCAGGCCGCCGAGCGGACCATGGGCCTGCACGCCTCCCCGGTCGCCCAGATCGCCTTCGACGAGGCCCGCGTGCCCGCCGAGCGGCTGATCGGCGGCGAGGGCAGGGGCTTCACCATCGCCATGTCGGCGCTGGACTCGGGACGGCTCGGCATCGCCGCCTGCGCGGTCGGCCTGGCCCAGGCCGCCCTGGACTACGCCATCGGCTACGCCCGGGAACGCCAGCAGTTCGGCCGGGCGATCATCGACTTCCAGGGGCTCGGCTTCACCCTGGCCGACCACGCCACCCAGATCTCCGCCGCCCGCGCGCTCCTGCTGGCCGCGGCCCGGCTGCGCGACGCCGGCCGGCCGTACTCGATCGAGGCGGCGAAGGCGAAGCTGTTCGCCACCGACGTGGCGATGCGGGTGACCACCGATGCCGTGCAGGTGCTCGGCGGCGCCGGCTACGTCGCCGACCACCCGGTCGAGCGGTACATGCGCGAGGCCAAGGTGCTCCAGATCGTCGAGGGCACCAACCAGATCCAGCGGCTGGTCATCTCCCGGGCCCTGGCCAAGGGCTGATCGACGCGGCGCGCGACCGCCCGGCCCGTACAGCGTCATGGCGGCGGGCCGGGTGCGACGTGGGAGCGCTTTTACCGGTAGGTTGCACCGCGTGGAGGAGATCGACCGCGCCATCGTCGCCGCGCTGACCGGGGACGGTCGGCTGTCGTACACGGACCTGGCCGAGCGGGTGGGCCTGTCGGTGTCCGCCGTGCACCAGCGGGTCCGCCGGCTGGAGCAGCGCGGCGTCATCAAGGGGTACGCCGCCCGCGTCTCTTTCGAGGCGCTGGACCTGCCGCTGACCGCGTTCGTGGCGATCCGGCCGTTCGACCCCTCGCAGCCGGACGACGCCCCGGAGCGGCTGGCCCACCTGCCGGAGATCGACTCGTGCTACTCGGTGGCCGGGGAGGACTTCTACCTCCTGCTGGTGCGGGTGGCCAGCCCGGCGGACCTGGAGCGGGTGCTGCAGGAGATCCGGACGGCCGCGAACGTCACCACCCGGACGACCGTGGTGCTCTCCACCCCGTACGAGCACCGCCCGCCGAAGGTCGGCCCGGAGCCGGTGCATCAGCAGCGGCTCCGCGGCGTCTCGGCGGAGTCGGCGGGTTCGCAGGCGGGTTGACCGCGGCCAGCGAGCGATCATCACCTTCGCCGCCGGCCGGGCGCGGGCGTCGCCGGGCGACGGCAGGTGGTGTCGCGCGTGTGCCGGCGGCGGCCGGGACCCCAGGGCGATCCGGTCCGCCTGTGCGTTGAACCACCGTTCACCGGGCCGTGGGGGCCCGAGGAGCGGGTAGCTAGTTGAATAAGGAGTGGGCGTTGCAACAGAACTTCCGGGCGACATGCCGGGATCGGGCGAGGCGGCTGCAGCGGGTCAGCCCGTCGTCGGTGGGGGTCGGGCGGTGACGGCTTCCAAGCCGGGTCGGTCCCGGTTGAGCGGATGGCTGGCGGAGGCGCGGACGTCGGCCGTCGGGACCCGACTGCCCGCCTCGGCGGTCGAGGTGACGGCCCTCGCCGCCCTGCTGCTGGCGGCGGTGGGAGACTCCCGCCTCTGGGCGCTCCCCCCGGCCGTCCTCGCGTTCGGCCTGCTGGCCTGGGCGTGGCGCGGCGGTTCGGGGGCCGTCGGAACGTCCGTCGTGGCGCGCGTCCTCCTGCTCGCCACCGCGTACCTGCTCGGCGCGGTCCACGGCGGTCTCGATCCCGCCCTGGCCGTCGGTGTCGCCGTCGCGGGCCTGGCGGTGCTCGGCGAACCGCTGCTGGCGTCGGCGTTCGAGGCCGTCTACCCCGTCTCGGCCAACCTCCCCGGGATCGGGTGGCGGTCCGGCCGTGGCCCCGACCCGGGCCGGGTGGCGCCGGTCAACGGCGCCGCGGTGCTCGTGGCGCTGATCTGCGCGTTCACCGGTGTCTCCGGGGTCATCGCGCTGGTGGTGGCGGTCGCGGCGCTCGGGTTGACGCTGTTCACCGGGTTGCAGGGGCTGAGGCAGGTGCGGGCACGGCGCAGCAGCGAGGCGAAACTGCTCGCCGCGCTGACCGCCTACGAGCCGGTCTTCCTCGTGCACTGGAACGCACCGGCCGGCACCGCCTACCAGCTCGCGATGTGGCTGCCCTACCTGGAACGCCTCGGCCGGAAGTTCTTCGTGCTGGTTCGCAACCAGACCAACTTCAACGAGGTGGTTGGCCTCACCAAGGCCCCGGTGGTGATGCGGATGGGGCTGAACCAGCTCGACGACGTCATCGCCCCGTCGCTACGGGCGGCCTTCTACGTCAACACCGCGACGGTGAACAACCACGTCGTCCGGTACACGAACCTGAAGCACATCCAGCTCAACCACGGCGACAGCGACAAGGTGCCGAGTCACAACCCGGTCTTCCGGCTGTACGACAAGAACTTCGTCGCCGGCCAGGCCGCGATCGACCGGTTCGCGGCCAACGGGGTGAGCATGCCCGCGGAGATGTTCACCATCGTCGGGCGTCCGCAGGTGGAGAACGTCGCCATCGCGACCGAGCCGATCGCCTCGATCGCCAACCCCCGGGTCCTGTACGCCCCGACGTGGGCCGGTTTCTACGCCGACTCCAACTATTCGTCGCTGCTCGTGGGCTACGACATCATCAAGGCGCTCGTCGCCCGCGGGTGCAGCGTCGTCTTCCGGCCGCATCCGTACAGTCAGCGGTCCGCGGCGTTGGCCCGCGAGTGCGACCGCATCCGGACGCTGCTGGCCGACGACCGCCGGACGAACGGACGGCCACACGTCTTCGGTGCCGAGGCCGAGGTGGCGATGACGGTCGCGGACTGCTTCAACGCCTCGGACGCGATGGTGTCTGACGTGTCGAGCGTGGTGGCGGACTACCTGTACTCGGAGAAGCCCTTCGTGATGGTCGCCGTCTCGACGCCGGCGGCCCGGTTCCCGGAGGCGTTCCCGCTTGCGCGGGCGGCCTACGTGATCGACGCCCACGGCGGCCGGCTGCAGGGACTCGACACCGCCCTCGACGACCTTCTCGGCGGCGACCCGCTCGCCACCGCCCGCCGCGACCTGAAGAAGTACTACCTCGGGGACATTCCGTCGGACCGGTACGCGCAGCGTTTCCTCGACGAGGCCTCGCGCTACCTCTGACGGCGAGCGGCCAGCCCACGATCGGCTCCGGTTCGGCATCGATGCCGAACCGGAGCCGATCGTGTCTGACGCTGCTTCGCCTGGCCCTCGGGCCAGCCGGCCCGGCACGTCCCACGCCCGCACGACGGCGGCGCTACCGGCGCGCCACGAGGACCGGCCGCCGAAGATCAGTGCCGAGCTGCCCGGTCCGGGCCGATCGGGTCGCTCTGCGGGACCGGCTGGTTCCACCGCAGGATGACCCGCCGGCCGTGCTCGTGACCGAGCACGCTGACGGTGGCGGTGTCCAGCCGCAGCAGCCCGCCGGCGGACGGGGGCAGGCCGATCCAGCGCGCGCCGAGCACCCGCAGGCTGTGTGCGTGGCCGACCAGCGCGACGCTGCCCTGCTCCAGCAGCGGGGCCACCCGGTCGAGCACCCGGTCGAGCCGGGCGCCGACCTCGGCCGGTGACTCGCCGTCGGGGCAGCCGTCGGTCCAGATGTTCCACGCCGGGTTCTCGTCGTGGATGTCCGCGGTGGTGCGTCCCTCGTAGGCGCCGTAGTTCCACTCGGCCAGGTCGGGATCGGCGGCGTCGACGGTGAGCCCCGCCAGGTGCGCGGTGCAGGTCGCGCGCTGCCGGGGGCTGGACAGCACCCGGACGAAACGCCGGCCGGCGAGCGCCACGGCGAGCGCCCGGGACTGCCGCTCCCCGTCGGGGGTCAGCTCCAGGTCGGTGTACGAGGTGTGCCGGCGGCTGGCGCTCCAGGTGGTCTCACCGTGCCGGATCAGCAGGATCTCGCTCACCAGCCCAGTCAACCACGGACCGCCGGTCGAGGCCGGCCGGCGGAAGGTCAGCCGCGCAGCGACTGGGCGCCGAGCACGGTAAGCAGGGCGAGGCGTTCGGCGTCCGGGCTACCCGGTTCGGCGGTGTAGGCCATGATCCGCAGTCCGGCGAGCGGCTACGTCGACGGCGCTGGCCAGCTGCTTTGGTCATCTCAACCTATCTTCCTAGGATACCTTACGCGACGTGCACCGGGACACAGCGTTTGTGGAGACCGGCACCGGGGACGCAACCGCAAGAAGCCCGAATGAGCCGAGGAGGCGGGATGAGCTTCACCGACAAGGCCAAGAGCCGGGCCCAGGAGCTGGCCGGCGCGGCCAAGGAGCGGATCGGCGATGCCACCGACAACGAGCGGTTGCGGGCCGAGGGCGCCAACGAGCAGAGCGCCGCCCGGGCGCGGCAGGCCGGGCAGAACGTCAAGGAGGCCGGACGCAACGTCCGGGACGCCTTCGACAAGTGACCCGTTCGGCGGCGGGCTCCCGGTGATCCGGGGGCCCGCCGCCGTGTGCGTGGGTCGCATCCGGCGTCCGGGCAGGGCAGCGGCCGGCGCCGGCCGGGGTCTGGTTAGGGTCGCGGGGTGACGGTCCTGCGTTCCCTGGTGCTGTTCGTGCTGGCCGCGGTGGCGGAGATCGGTGGCGCGTGGCTGGTCTGGCAGGGCTGGCGGGAGCACCGGGGGCTGTGGTGGGTGGCGGCCGGGGTGCTCGCCCTGGGGGCGTACGGGTTCGTGGCGACGTTCCAGCCGGACCCGAACTTCGGTCGGATCCTGGCGGCGTACGGAGGTGTGTTCGTGGCCGGGTCGCTGGCGTGGGGCGTGCTGGTGGACGGGTTCCGGCCGGACCGGTGGGACGTCGCGGGCGCGGCCATCTGCCTGCTCGGCGTCGCGGTGATCATGTACGCCCCGCGGGCCTGAACGGCCGTCGCCCCCGCGGCCGGGTGGGCTCGCGGGGGCGACGGGGTGGCGCGGGTCAGTCGTCGCGGTGGGCGGTCCACCAGGACTGGCCGGTTTCGGGCAGGGTGTCGATCGGGTCGTAGTAGGCGTAGCGCTTGTTGAGCGCTTCGAGGTCCGCGGACTCGATCGAGGTGCGGTAGTTCTTGGTCCAGTAGGAGATGCCGCGTTCGCGGTCGTACTCGGTGAGCATGTGCACCCAGCGCTTGCCGACGAAGGGGACGTCGCAGACGATCCGCGGGGTGGCGTACCCGGGCAGGTAGCCCATGATGTCGTGCTGCAGCTGCTGGGCGTGCCAGACGGGGACCCGCCAGTGCTCGGCGTTGGGGATCATGTCGCACATGTAGAAGTAGTACGGCAGGATGCCGGCCTCGCCCTGCAGGGCGAAGCAGAGGTCGAGCAGGTCGGCGCTGGTGGCGTTGACGCCGCGCATGAGCACGCCCTGGTTGCGGACGTCGCGGACGCCGACGTCGAGGGCGGTCTGGGCGGCCCGGGCGACCAGCGGGGTGATGGACTGCCGGTGGTTGACGTGGGTGTGGATGGCGAGGTTGACGCCACGTCGGGCGGCGGTGCGGGCGACCCGTTCGAGGCCCTCGACGACGTCGGCCTGGAGCCAGTGCTGGGGCAGGCCCATGAGGGCTTTGGTGGCGAGCCGGATGTCGCGGATGGTTTCGATCTCGAGCAGCCGCATGAGGTAGGACTCGAGGTTCTTCCACGGCACGTTGGCCACGTCGCCGCCGGAGACGACGACGTCACGGACGCCGGGGTGGGCCTTGAGGTAGGCGATGTGGGCGTCGTAGCGGTCGACGGGCTTGAGGGTGAGCTTGAGCTTGTCGACGGCGGGGGTGGAGTTGCCGACGAGGTCCATCCGGGTGCAGTGCCCGCAGTACTGCGGGCAGGTGGAGAGCAGTTCGGCGAGGACCTTGGTGGGGTAGCGGTGGGTGAGACCCTCGGCGACCCACATGTCGTGCTCGTGGAGGCTGTCGCGGCTGGCGTAGGGGTGGGACGGCCAGTCGGTGCGCCGGTCGGAGGCCACGGGGATCATGTAGCGGCGGACCGGGTCGGCGAGGAACGCCTCGGTGGTCATGGGCTCGAACGGCACCATGGTGTTGACCATCTGCGGGGGCACCAGCATCGACATGGTGGCCAGGGCCTTCTGGTCGGCCTCGAGGTCGGCGTAGAAGCTCTCGTCGACGAGGTCGCCCAGGACGGTGCGCAGCTGCTTGATGTTCTTGACGCAGTTGACCCGCTGCCACTGGGCGTTCTCCCACTGCTCCCGGGTGACGTGGCGCCAGCCGGGGAAGCGGGTCCAGTCGGGTTCGACCAGGGGGGTGCGGCGGTACTCGTACGGCTGCCCGGCGGTCGGAACGGCGACCGGGGCGTGACGGGGTTGAGGGATGGTCTCAACCGGTTGGGTCTGGGTCACGGCCCCTCCTGACATGTGGTGCGGGTGATCAGCGATCCTGAAGGCTACTGGAAAATATCCGGTGAAGAAATTAGTCTGCCGTAAGTTTTCCCGCGACGCGAGCCCTGGCCGGGGTTTCGGGCGGCTGAACATAGGGGGTCGGCGTGACGTCACCGGTGGGTCTGCACCGAGTCGTGGAACCGGCGGGGGTGCTGCCGCAGGCGGCGTGGCGGTTGGACGCCGATCCCCGGATCGGCGCCAACGAGGTGCGGATCCGGGTCGAGCGGCTGAACCTGGACGCGGCGAGCTTCCGGCAGCTGTCGGAGAAGCACGGCGGCGACGGGGAGAAGGTCCGCGCCGAGGTGCTGGAGATCATCTCGACCCGGGGGAAGATGCAGAACCCGGTCACCGGCTCCGGTGGCATGCTGATCGGCACGGTGGAGGAGGCCGGGAAGCGGTCCCCGCTGGGGTTGCGGCCCGGCGACCGGGTGGCGACGCTGGTGTCGCTGACGCTGACCCCGCTGACGATCCTCGACGGGCTGGCCCGCTGGGACGGGCGCAGCGAGCAGGTGCCCTGCGACGGGTACGCGATCCTGTTCGCGCGGTCGATCGCCGCGGTGCTGCCCGGCGACCTGCACCCGGAGCTGTCGCTGGCGGTGCTGGACGTGTGCGGGGCGCCGGCGCTGACCGCGCGGGTGGTGGCCGAGCAGGTGGCGCGGCGCCGCCGCGCTGACGACGGGCGTCCGGTGACGGTGGCGGTGATCGGCGGCGCCGGGAAGAGCGGCTCGCTGTCCCTGGCGGCGGCGCGGCGGGCCGGCGCCGGCCGTACCGTCGGGGTGGTGCCGGTGGCGGCGGAGCGGGACGCGCTCGACGCGGCCGGCCTGGCCGACGTGGTGGCGTTGGCCGACGCCCGCGACCCGGTGGGGCTGTCCACGGCGGTGACCACGGCGCTGGGGGCGCCGGCGGACGTGACGGTGGTCTGCGTGGACGTGCCGGGCTGCGAGCACGGGGCGGTCCTGGCGACCGAGGACGGCGGCACGGTGATCTTCTTCTCGATGGCGACGAGCTTCGCGGCGGCGGCGCTGGGCGCGGAGGGCCTGGCCGCGGATGTGACGATGCTGGTGGGCAACGGGTACGTGCCGGGGCACGCAGAGCTGGCGCTGGAGCTGCTGCGGGCCGAGCCGGGGGTGCGTCGTCTGTTCGAGGCGCGGCTGGCGGCAGACTGAGCGTCATGACGAACCCCTCGACCTTGTACCGCGGCGGAGTGCTGCACTGTCCGGCCGATCCGAGCGCGACGGCGTTGCTGGTGCGTGACGGGCGGATCGCCTGGCTGGGCGGCGACGCCGACGCGCCGGCCGCCGACCGGGTGGTGGAGCTGGGCGGGGCGCTGGTGACGCCGGCGTTCGTGGACGCGCACGTGCACGCCACGGACACGGGGCTGGCCCTGTCGGGGCTGGACCTGTCGGCGGTGCGGTCGGCGGCCGGGCTGCTGGAGGCGGTCGCGGGGTTCGCCGCGGCGTTGCCGTCGGACGCGGTGGTGCTGGGGCACGGCTGGGACGAGTCGTCCTGGGCGGAGCCGGCCCTGCCGGACGCGGCGGCGCTGGACCGGGCGTCGGGGGGCCGCAAGGTGTACCTGTCGCAGGCGTCGATCCACTCGGCGCTGGTGTCGGCGGCGCTGTTGGCGGCCTGCCCGGACGCGGCGGCCGCGGCCGGGTACGACCCGTCGGGTTGGCTGCGTCGCGACGCGCACCACGTGGTGCGGGCCGCGGCGTTCGCGTCGGTGACCCGGGTGCAGCGGGTGGCGGCGCAGCGGCGGGCCCTGGAGCACGCGGCGTCGCTGGGCATCGCCGCGGTGCACGAGTGCGGCGGCCCGGACATCTCCGACGAGGAGGACTTCACCGGGCTGCTGGCGATCTCGGGGGCCGGGGTGCCGGAGGTGTACGGGTACTGGGGTGAGCTGCTGGGCGCGGCGCGGGCCCGGGAGCTGGGTGCGGTGGGCGCCGGCGGTGACCTGTTCGCCGACGGCGCGCTGGGCTCGCGGACGGCGCACGTGTCGGCGGCGTACCTGGACGGGGAGCCGGGGGCGTGCGGGCACGGTTACGTGACGGTCGAGCAGGTGCGTGACCATCTGTTGGACTGTGCGGCGCACGGTGTGCAGGGCGGTTTCCACGCGATCGGGGACGCGGCGATCGGCACGGTGCTGGACGGGTTCGCGCAGGCGGCGCAGAAGGTGGGTGTGGACCGGTTGCGGGCGGCCCGGCACCGGGTGGAGCACGCGGAGATCATGAGCAAGCGGTTGATCGCCGGCTTTGTGGAGTACGGGATCGTGGCGTCGATGCAGCCGGCGTTCGACCGGCTGTGGGGTGGCGCGGGCCGGATGTACGAGTCGCGGTTGGGTCTGTCCCGGTCGTTGGAGTCGAATCCGATGGGCGCCATGCACGGGGTGGGGGTGGCGTTGGCGTTCGGCTCGGATTCGCCGGTGACGCCGCTGGACCCGTGGGGGTCGGTGCGGGCCGCGGCGGCGCACCACAACCCGGCGCAGCGGATGAGCGTGCGGGCGGCGTTCGCGGCGCACACCCGCGGCGGGTGGCGGGCGGTGCACCTGGACAACGAGGGGGTCCTGGCGCTGGGGGCGCCGGCGACGTTCGCGGTGTGGGACACCCCGGCCGGGGTGGAGCGGGGCCTGCCGGTGTTGCAGGCCGAGGATCCGGAGGCGCGCGGCGCGGATGACCCGACGCCGCTGCCGGTGTGCCGGGCCACGGTGCTGCGCGGTGACGTGATCTACGAGGAGGGGTCCGCGTGAGCGGGCGGCCAGAGGAAGGGTCTTCGTGACAAGCAAGCTTGGGCTGGATCCGGCGCTGGTGGCGCGGGCGCGGGAGTTGGCGCGCCGGGCCGGGCAGCCGGTGGTGGATCTGGCGCGCAGCCACACCACGGTGTCGGTGGAGCGGGCGGTGCTGCGGCTGGCCGGGGTGACCGGCGCCGACCCGGACGGCATCCCGTGGGTGAACCGGCTGGTCGACGCGGTGGTGGCCGATGTGGGTCTGGGCCACGGGGTGGCGGTGCCGGTGTTCGACGCCCTGGCGCGGGAGCAGATCGCCGACGTGACGTTGCTGGCGCAGAAGGCCGCTGCCGGGTCGGTGCGGTTTACGCAGCCGACCGGCAAGGCCGCGACGGCTGCCCGCCGGGCCGCCCGCCGGGCGGTCGCCGCGGGTGTGCGGCAGATCGACCGGCGGCGCGCCGAGCGGGACCGGCTGGTGAAGCGGTACGGGGACCCGAAGCAGCGGCCGTGGATCTATCTGATCGTGGCCACCGGCGACATCTACGAGGACATCCCGCAGGCGCAGGCGGCGGCGCGGGCGGGGGCGGACATCATCGCGGTGATCCGTTCCACCGGGCAGTCGCTGCTGGACTACGTGCCCGAGGGCGCGACCCGGGAGGGCTTCGCGGGCACGTACGCCACGCAGGAGAACTTCCGGCTGATGCGGGCGGCGCTGGACGAGTCGTCGCGGGAACTGGGCCGGTACGTGCGGCTGACGAACTACGCGTCGGGGCTGTGCATGCCGGAGATGGCCACGCTCGCGGGCCTGGAGCGGCTGGACATGATGCTCAACGACTCGATGTACGGGATCCTGTTCCGCGACATCAACCCGATCCGCACGTTCGTCGACCAGCGGTTCTCCCGGCAGGTGCACGCCCGCGCCGGGATCATCATCAACACCGGTGAGGACAACTACCTCACCACCGCCGACGCGGTGGACGAGGCGCACACGGTGACGGTGTCGCAGCTGCTCAACGAGTATTTCGCGCACGAGGCGGGGCTGGCCGACTGGCAGCTGGGCCTGGGGCACGCGTTCGAGATCAACCCGGATCTGCCGGAGTCGTTCCGGCTGGAGCTGGCGCACGCGCTGCTGGCCCGGGAGTTGTTCCCCGACGCGCCGCTGAAGTGGATGCCGCCGACCAAGCACATGACCGGGGACGTGTTCCGCGGCAACCTGCTCGACGGGTTCTTCAACCTGGTGGGCACCATGACGGGGCAGGGCATCCTGCTGGTCGGCATGATGACCGAGGCGGTGGTCACGCCGTGGCTGTCGGACCGGGACATCGCCCTGCAGAACGTGCGGTACGTGCTGGGCGCCGCCGGCGGGCTGCACGAGGACTTCGTGCCGGCCCCGGGCGGGTTCATCCAGCAGCGCGCGCACCGGGTGCTGGGTGAGGCCGTGGATCTGCTGGACCGCATCGGTGAGCAGTCGCTGCTGGCCGCGATCGCCGAGGGCACCTTCGGGATCATGAAGCGGCCCGCGGACCGGGGCAAGGGCCTCGACGGCGTCGCGAAGCACGAGGCCGACTACTACAACCCGGCCACGGACATCCTGGAGCAGGCGGCATGACGGAGAAGAAGATCGTCCGGCCGTACGGGGACACCACCGGCGACGGCATGGTGCAGGTGTCGTTCACGCTGCCGGTGCCGCACGACAAGCGGGCCGAGGGCGCCGCCGTGCAGTTGGCCAACAAGATGGGCATCGACCCGGCGATGTTGGTGCACGCCAAGCAGATGGGCGACGGGTTCACCTTCTTCGTGGTCTACGGGCGGGTGAACCACCTCGTGGATCTCGACAAGGTGCAGGTGGTGGAACGGGACTTCCCGCTGCTGTCGGCCAAGGAGGTCAACACGGTGGTGAAGCAGCGGATGCGGCGCAAGCTGTCCGTGGTGGGCGCCTGCATCGGCACCGACGCGCACACCGTGGGCATCGACGCGATCCTCAACGTGAAGGGCATCGCGGGGGAGAAGGGCCTGGAGTACTACCGGGAACTGAAGGTCACCAATCTGGGCGCGCAGGTCAGCGTCCCGGAGCTGGTCGAGGCGGCCCGGCGGGAGAAGGCTGACGCCGTGCTGGTGTCCCAGGTGGTCACGCAACGTGACGCGCACCTGCACAACACCCGGGAGATGTCGGCCGCGTTCCGGGAGGCCCTGCCCGCCGGGCGGCGGCCCCTGCTGATCGTCGGCGGGCCCCGCTTCGACGAGAGCATGACCGGGGAGCTGGGCGTCGACCGGATCTTCGGTCGCGGCACCACCCCCGGCGAGGTCGCCAGCTACCTGGTGCACGCCCTGATCACCGAGAAGAAGGCGAGAGCATGAGCGACTCCCGGGTCGGCCTGACCGTCACCCACCGCCGGTACGTGCCGTACTCCCACGCCCACTACGCGGGGAACCTGGTCGACGGGGCGTACGCGCTGGGCTTGTTCGGGGACGTGGCCACCGAGGTGTGCATCCGCACCGACGGCGACGAGGGGCTGTTCGCCTCCTACTCGGACGTGCAGTTCAAGGCGCCGATGAAGGCCGGTGACGTGCTGGAGGTGGTCGCCACCGTCACCCGGGTCGGCACCCGCAGCCGCACCATCGACTTCGCCGCCCGGGTGGTGTGCCGGGGCCGCCCCGACAGGTCCGAGTCCGCCGCCGAGGTCCTCGCCGAGCCGATCGTGGCGGTCACGGCGACCGGCACGGTGGTCGTACCCTCAGCGGCGTGAACGCGAGGAGTGAGCCGGGGTTGCGAGCCCCGCAGTCGCGAACGAAGGACAGCTCCGCGTGAACCTCGCTGTCTGCGCCGACGTCGGGTCGACGTACACCAAGGCCGCGGTGGTCGACCTCGACGGCGGCCGGCTGGTGGGCGCGGCGGCCGCGCCGACCACCGTCGGCACCGACGTGCTGCACGGCCTGGACGCCGCGGTCGGCGCCGCCGCCGCCGGGCTGGCCGCCGGGGACCTGCCCTGGTACGTCTGCTCGTCGGCCGGTGGTGGCCTGCGCCTGGCCGTCATCGGCTACGAGCCGCTGGTCACCGCGCGGGCGCGCTGGCGGGTGCCGGTGGTGCTCGCCGGCAACGCCGATGCCCGCGACGACCTGCACGCCCTGCTGGTGGCGGCGAAGGTGCCGGTCACCGCCGCCGACAACGTGCTGCCCCGCATCGGGGTGCTCACCCCCGCGCCGGCGCGCGCCGCGATCCGGGAGGTGTTCCTGCGGCACGTCATCGGCGGCAAGAAGCTGTCCCGCGGCGGCCGGTTCGCGCGGCTGGTGCGGGCCGCCACCCCCGACGCGGTGCTCACCGGCGTGGAGGTTCTCGCCGACGCCCTCGGCGGGGACCTGGCCGTCGTCGACGTCGGCGGCGCCACCACCGACGTGTACTCGGTGCTCACCCCCGACGAGCGGGACAGCGGCCCCAGCCAGGAGGTCGCCGGCACGTTGTGGCGGGCCCGCACCGTCGAGGGGGACCTCGGGATGCGGTGGAGCGCGCCCGGCGTGGTCCGCGCCGCAGCCGAGGAGCGCCTGCTCGCCGCCGGGGAGGAGGGCGACCTGGCGGCCGCGGCGGCGGCGCGGGCCGCCGACCCCGGGTTCCTGCCCGCCGACGACGCCGACCGGGCCG
>NZ_MUYZ01000589.1:0-1819 GCF_003013775.1 Micromonospora sp. MH33 | reverse complement strand
CGTGCCGGTCACGGCCGTCCGGCGGGCCCTGCTGCTCGCCGGCGACCTGCGGGCGGTGGCGGTCGCGGCGCTCTCCGGCGGGGCGGCCGCGCTGGCCGGGTTCGGGCTCCAGGTGGGCCGCCCGCTCGCCCCGATGCTGGCCCAGAGCGCGCCCTCGGTCGACGAGGCGCTCACCGCCACCGGCACCCCGGCGGTGGTGGACGTCAAGCTCGACGGCATCCGCATCCAGGTGCACCGGTCCGGCCAGGACATCGCGGTCTTCACCCGCAGCCTGGACGACATCACGGGACGGCTGCCCGAGGTGGTGGCCGCCGTCCGCGCGCTGCCCGCCCGGGAGCTGGTGCTCGACGGCGAGGCGATCGGGTTGGACGCCGAGGGCCGGCCCCTGCCGTTCCAGGAGACCTCCAGCCGGGCCGCCCGGCGCACCACCCCGAGCGCCACCGGCCGCACTCCGGTGGCGCCCGCGGTGCTCGCCGCGGCCGAGCGCACCGGCCAGACCGTGCTGACGCCGTACTTCTTCGACCTGCTGCACCTCGACGGCACGGACCTGATCGACCTGCCCGGCCGGGAGCGGTGGGCCGCGCTGGCCGGCGCGGTCGACCCGGCGCTGCTGGTCGGTCGGGTGGAGGTGGACGACCCCGAGCAGGCCGGCGCGGCCTTCGCGGCGGCGGTCGACGCCGGCCAGGAGGGGGTGGTCGTCAAGGATCCGGCCGCGCCCTACGACGCCGGCCGGCGCGGCGCGGCCTGGGTCAAGGTCAAGCCCCGGCACACCCTCGACCTGGTCGTGCTCGCGGTCGAGTGGGGCAGCGGCCGGCGGCAGGGCTGGCTCTCCAACCTGCACCTGGGCGCCCGCGACCCGCGCACCGGCGAGTTCGTCATGCTCGGCAAGACGTTCAAGGGGCTCACCGACGAGCTGCTGCGCTGGCAGACCGAGCGCTTCCTCGCGCTGGCCGTGGAGAAGGGCGACTGGGTGGTCCGGGTCCGGCCGGAGCAGGTGGTCGAGATCGCCTTCGACGGGGTGCAGGCCAGCAGCCGCTACCCGGGCGGCATGGCGCTGCGCTTCGCCCGGGTGGTGCGCTACCGGGACGACAAGACCGCCGCCGAGGCGGACACCATCGACGCGGTCCGGGCCATCCACGCCGGCCGGGTCACCGGCTGACCCGGTGGGCCGGAGGCGGCGCGGCACCGCCTCCGGCGCGGCTCAACCGATCGACAGGGACCGGGCGTAGTTGACCTGGTTGTTGATCTGCTGCACCTGGAACTGGTCGGCCACCGGGATCCGCGCGACGTACTGATGCCCGCCGTTGGTCACCGTCACCTGCACGGTCCCGTGGTGCCGCGTCTCCTTGACCAGCAGGAAGAGGAGGCTGAACACGGTCAGGCAGAAGAAGCCGAGGACCGTGGCGACGATCGCCCAGGTGGCCACCTTCTCCTCCTTCTGCCAGTGGTCCATGACGTGCCAGGAGGAGCCGGCGAGCGGCAGGACGCCGGCCGGGGTACGGATCACCGGCGGCGTCACCATGATCTCGCCGATCTGCACGGCCACCACGGACTGCGCCGGCAGCAGCGGCCCCGCCGGCGGGGCCGGTACGGGCGGGTACGCGCCGGGCTCGACCACCAGCGACCCGTGCTGCGGCCCGACCGCCCCGGCCGGCGGCACGGGCGGTGCGGAGAACTGCGCGGGCGGTGCGGGGAACTGCGCGGGCGGTGCGGAGAACTGCGCGGGCGGTGCGGAGAACTGCGCGGGCGGCGTGGGGAAGGGCGCGGGCGGCGTGGGGAAGGGCGCGGCCGGGAACTGGGCGGTGGCCGGCGGTGCGGA
>NZ_MUYZ01000588.1:0-1826 GCF_003013775.1 Micromonospora sp. MH33 | reverse complement strand
GGCGTCGGCTAACCGTCCGGCCAGCGCCAGCACCGGGACGACCCCCGGGGTGGCGGCGACGGCGTCGAGGGTGTCGCGCAGCGCGGCGGCGGCGATCCGGGCCGCCTGCGCGGGCTCGGCGGGCGGGCAGAGCCGGGTCTTGACCGCCCCGGCCACGGGCGCCTTGGCCACCACCAGCAGGACGGTCACCGCGGGCCCTCCACGCTGCGCAGCACCGCCAGGAAGTCCCGGGTGGCGCGGACCGTGCCGCGGACCGAGCCGGAGACCTTGGACCGGGTCCCGGCGGCGCGCGGGGCGTAGCGGACGTCGCGCTCGTGGATCCGCCAGCCCGCCGCGGCGGCCCGGATCATCAGCTCCAGCGGGTAGCCGAAGGCCCGGTCGGTGACCCCGAGGGCGAGCAGGGCGTCCCGCCGGGCCACCCGGATCGGGCTGAGGTCCCGCAGCGGCACCCCGCGCTGCCGGAGCAGCGCGGCGACCAGCGCCGTGCCGGCCCGGGCGTGCCACGGCCAGGCCCCGGCGGACACCGGCCGGCGCCGGCCCACCGCCAGGTCGGCGGTGCCGGCCGCCACCGGAGCGACCAGGGCGGGCAGCTCGCCCGGGTCGAAGGAGCCGTCGGCGTCGAGCACGCAGACCAGCTCGGTCTCGGCGTGTTCCAGGCCGGCGTGCACGGCCGCCCCATAGCCGCGGCGGGGCTCCCGCACCACCCGCGCGCCGTGCCGGGCGGCCACCTCCGGCGATCCGTCCCGGGACCCGTTGTCCACCACGATCGCCCGGTAGCCGGGCGGCAGCGCGGTCAGTACGCCGGGCAGGGCGGCGGCCTCGTCCAGGCACGGCAGCACCACGTCGATCTGTGTCGGCATGCCGCCGACGCTAGGCCGGTCCGCGCCCGACCAGGCCCCGATCCTGCTTACGGAACCCTTACCGAGCAGGCATTTCTTACCATCCGGTGACGTGCCCGCGGTTCCGCCCCTCTGATGGCCCGGCGGGCCGTACCGTCCGGTCGTCATGAGACCCGCAGCCACCCTGCCCCGCGTCCCCGGCCCGCGGCGGACCAGCCCCGGGCACCGGGGCGACCTGGTCGCGCTGGCCGTCGAGGCGCTGCTGCTCGTCGCCGCGGTCGCCGTCGGGCTGGTGCTCAACCGGCGCGGCGCGGGGCTGCACGCGGACGCCGCGCCGCTCTACGCCACCTGGCGGCCGCACGCCGGTTGGGGCACCCCGCTCGCCGTACTGGTCGCGGTGGTCGTGCTCGGGCCGGGCCTGCGCTGGGCGCGGACCGCCCGCTGGGCGGCGCTGCTGGCCGCCGGCTGGCTGGCCGCGGTGGCCTGGACGCTGTCGCTGGCCCTGGTGGACGGCTGGTCGGCCGGGCTGGCCCGCCGGCTCACCCCGCAGGCGGAGTATCTGCACGAGGTGCCGGGCGTCGTCGACATCCCCCGGATGCTGGCCGGCTTCACCGACCGGATCCTCGACTTCCAGCCCGACTCCTGGTCCACCCACACGGCCGGGCACCCGCCGGGCGCGCTGCTGGTCTTCGTCTGGCTGGACCGGATCGGCCTCGGCGGCGGCACCGCCGCGGCGCTCTGCTGCGTGCTGGTCGGCGCGACCGCCGCGGTCTCGGTGCCGGTCACCCTGCGCGCGCTGGGCGCCGCCGAGGCGGCCCGCGCGGTGCTGCCGTTCCTGGTGCTGCTGCCCGGCGCGGTCTGGCTGGGCGCCTCCGGCGACGCCGTCTTCACCGGCGTGGTCGCCGCCGGGCTGGCCCTGCTGGCGGTACGCGGGCCGGTCGCCGCGCTGGCCGGCGGGCTGCTGCTCGGCTTCGCGCTGCACATGTC
>NZ_MUYZ01000587.1:0-1834 GCF_003013775.1 Micromonospora sp. MH33 | reverse complement strand
CGAGCAGGCCGGCGGCCCCGGCCCGCCCGACGCCGGCCAGGGCGGCGGAGCCGGCGGAGCGGACCACGGCGGCGATCAGCAGCCCGCCGAGGAGCAGCATGCCGGCGGAGGTGGCCACGGTCACCGCGAGCACGCGGTCCGTGAGGGGCAGCAGGTGCCCGAGCAGCAGCGCCAGCGCCGGCACGCTGAGCCAGCCGAGTGCGGTGGCGACGGTGGCCGACCGGGTCTCCCCGCGCGCGTAGAGGGCCCGGGTGAGCACCGCGAACAGGCCGTAGCCGAGCAGGCCGGGGGCGAAGCCCACGATGCCCGCCGCGGCCGTGCCGGCGTCCCCGGGGTCGAAGAAGAAGTGCCCGACCGGTACGGCCGTGCCCGCCAGCGCGGCGGCCCCGAGCAGGCTGAACAGCACCACCCCACGGACCGCCGGGGCGAGCGTCTCCCGGTAGGCCCGTTCGTCGCCGGCCGCCCGGGACGCCACCAGCGTCGGGTACGCGGCCACCGCGAGCGGCACGGCCAGCACCGCCCAGGGCAGGAAGTAGATCGTCTGGGCCAGGTTGTAGACACCGACGTCGGCGGTCCGGCCGTAGGTGACCTGGTTGAGCGCGACGACCAGGGCGATCTGCTGGGCGGCGACGGTGACCACACCGGCCACGGCCAGCCCACCGACCCGGGCCCGGGCGTCGGCGGGGAACCGGAAACCGGGGCGCGGCCGCAGCCCGAGCCGGCGCAGCGGGATGAGCAGGGAGAGCGACAGCACCACCACGCCGAGCGTGGTGCCGCCGGAGAGCAGCAGTTCGCCGCCGCGGCCGACCTCGGCGACCCGGGCCAGCCGCCCCTCGACGGCGGTGAAGCCGAGGTAGACCGCGATCACGGTGACGCTGGACAGCAGCGGGGCGATCACCGGCCAGGCGAACCGCCGGTGCGCCTGGAGCACGCCGGTGAGCACGATGCCGACGCCGTAGAGCGGCAACTGGGGGGCGAAGACGCGCAGCATCCGCGCCCCGGCCTCCTGCTGGACGCCGTCCAGGCCGTGGCCGAGCAGCCCCATCAGCGGGTCGGCGAGCAGCGCCACCAGCAGCGCGAGCGGCACCAGCAGGCTGAGCGTCCAGGTGAGCAGCGCCCCGGTGGTGGCGGCCACCGCCCGCCGCTCCCCCGCCTCGACCGCGCCGGCCAGCAGCGGTACGACGAGGCTGGCCAGCGCCCCACCGGCGACGATCTCGAAGATGAAGTTCGGGACGTAGTTGGCCACCAGGTACGCGCCACCGAGGTCGGTGGGGGCGAGCGTCCAGGTGAAGACGGCGGTGCGGCCGAAGCCGGCCAGCCGGCTGACCACGGTGAGTACGGCGATGAGGGCGGCCGCCCCGGCCACACGGCCGGCGCCGGCGAGGGGTGCCGGTTTCGTCACGTCAGTCGGCGAGCCGGCCCAGCTCGTCGAGGTGCCGCAGCCCCGGGGTCCGCTGGATCACCTGGGTGAAGCTCACCTTCTCGCTGGCGGCGGTGAGCGCGGCGAGCACGGCCAGCACTCCGGCCCGGCCCAGCGGCCCGGTCCGCGCGGCCAGGCTCACCCCGAGCAGGGCGCCGAGCGCGTTGGCGCCGCTGTCGCCGAGCATGACCCGCTCGTCGAGGTCCTCCCGGACCAGTCCGGCGGCCGCCCCGACCGCGCCCGCCGCGATGCCCCCGTACGGGCCGGTGGCGAGCGGGGCGCCGAGCAGCATGCCGGACTTCAGCGCCCGGCCGGGGCGCAGGTCGAGCAGGTTGACCAGGTTGGCGGTGCCGGCCACCACGCCGGCGCCGAGCAGCACGTCCAGCCCGCGGCCGAAGGCGCCGGCGCGCTGCC
>NZ_MUYZ01000586.1:0-1838 GCF_003013775.1 Micromonospora sp. MH33 | reverse complement strand
CGCCTCCACCGGGGTCAGCGCCAGCGGCGGCCGGCCGGGGCGCAGCACGGTCCGGTCCCGGACCGCGAGGTGCGGGCGCAGCACCGGCGGCCACCACCGGCGGACGGCCAGGTCGGCGCCGACCCGCTCGGCGTACGCGGCGAGCGCCCAGGACTCGAACCAGACCCAGCGCCGGCGGGTGAGCCGCGCGCCGGGGCGGATCCGGACGGTCTCCGGCTGCTCGGGGTCGACGGTCACCCAGCAGCTCGGGCCGAAGAAGCCGACCGTCTCGTTCTTGCCGCAGTAGCGCTGCCAGTACTTGAGCAGCGCCCGCTCCCGGTCCCGCCGCCGCACGTTGCGGGGCGCGTCGGCGCCGCCGCGGGCCAGCCCGTCGAGCGCGACCAGGGCGCCCCGGTTCTGCCAGGTGACGGCCTCGCGCAGCAGCGGGTCGGCGGCCAGCTCGCTGAGCCGCTCGGCGCCGATGCGGACCGCCTCGTCGAACTCCTTGTCGTACCGGTCCTCGCCGGCGCCGGTGGCGAGCAGCTCGTCGGCCGCCGCGGCGGCCCGGGGCGCGGTGAACAGGTCCAGGCCGTCGGCCGGGAAACCGGTGGTCCGCAGGATGGCGTCGCGCCAGACCGACCATGCGGTGCCCCCGACCGGCACCCGGTGCGCGCCGCCGGCGGTCCCGCGACCGGCGGCGCGCACCGGGAGACTGTGCGCGACCGACCCGTCGACGAGGACGGTCCCGCGACCGGCGGCGCGCACCGGGAGACTGTGCGCGACCGACCCGTCGACGGGGACGGTCCCGCGACCGGCGGCGCGCACCGGGTCCGTGCCCGCGGCCGGCGTGCCGGCGCGGGTGGTCTCGGCGCCGAGCGCCCCGGTCAGGTCGGCGCGGATGAGCGCGAGCAGCTCGGGGAGCTGGTCGTGCAGGAAGAAGTGGCCGCCGGCCAGCTCGTGCAGGGTGAACCCGGCGGCGGTGTGCGTGGCCCAGGCGGCGTGCTGCTCGCGGGTGACCGCCCGGTCGTCCCGGCCGCTGAACGCGACGATCGGCAGCGGCAGCGGCTCGCCGGGCACGTACCGGTAGCCGTCCACCCGGCCGAAGTCGGCCCGCAGCAGCGGCAGCAGCAGCTCCACCAGCTCCGGGTGGTCGAACAGCTCGGCGGGGAGGCCGCCGCCGTCGGCGAGGCGGCGCAGCAGCTCCTCGTCGTCGGCGCGGGACAGCCCGTCGAAGGGACCGGGCGCCGTGACGTGCGGGGCGCGGGCGCCGCCGACGTAGAGCCGCAGCGGCAGCGGCCGGCCGGTCCGGCGCAGCTCGCGGACCACCTCGAAGCCGAGCCGGCCGCCCATCGAGTGGCCGTAGAGGGCGTACGGGCGGTCGGCCCGGGCGGCGATCGCCTCGGCCACCTCGGCGACGTCGAAGCGCGGATCCTCGTTGATCCGGTTCTCCCGGCCGGGCAGCTGCACCGGGAGCACCTCGACGTCCGGACCGATCCCCTCCTGCCAGCGCCGGAACGCGCTCGCGCCGGCACCGGCGTAGGGCAGGCAGAACAACCGCACCGGCGCCTGGGGTCGGCTTCCGGCGGAGACGAACCAGTTCACCGCGGACCTTTCTGCACGGGGTCGATCCAGTACCGCTGGCGCTGGAACGGGTAGGTGGGCAGGCCGGTGCGCCGGACCGTGCCCTCGGGGTGCAGGGCGTCCCAGTCGACGTCCCGCCCGGCGACCCAGTCGGCCGCCAGCTCGCGCAGCGGGCCACCCTCGCCCGCGACCCGGGCGTCGGTGTCGAGCAGCGCGTCGAGTCCGGCCAGCGCGCCGGGCAGGTCGGCGGCGACCACCGCGGCCCGGTGGGCGAAGGC